>NZ_ACJM01000012.1 GCF_000174415.1 Dethiobacter alkaliphilus AHT 1 | reverse complement strand
CTTTTTCTTCAGGTGCTTTGTCGATTTCGTCGTAAGCAGTTTTGGTTGCGCCGCCTGCGGTGGAAAGACAAGTGGTGATCGCAGCGGTCAGGGTGGTCTTACCATGGTCAACGTGACCGATGGTCCCCACGTTTACGTGTGGCTTGGTTCTTTCAAACTTTTGCTTTGCCATACTAAAACCTCCTAAAACAGTAGATTTTGCTAATCAAAATAAATAAAAAAATAGCTTGGTCAAGCCTCAGCTTGTCCCAAGAATTATGTATAAATTGGTGGCGGCGCAGGGATTTGAACCCCGGACGCGGCGGGTATGAACCGCCTGCTCTACCACCTGAGCTACGCCGCCATGGAGCTCACGAGCGGGATTGAACCGCTGACCTCATCCTTACCAAGGATGTGCTCTACCTACTGAGCTACGTGAGCAAGACAAGATATAAAATTGGTTGCGGGGACAGGATTTGAACCTGCGACCTCCGGGTTATGAGCCCGACGAGCTACCAACTGCTCCACCCCGCGTCATTGCTGTTAACTTGTTTGGAGCGGGTGATGGGAATCGAACCCACGTAGCCAGCTTGGGAAGCTGGAGCTCTGCCATTGAGCTACACCCGCGCGGGCTTTCCCGACATCAGCTTCTTGATTATACAACACTTAATTTGGCATGTCAACACAGTAATTGTAGCCAATTTAAGGCTGATTGGCCATGTATTTGGTTACCTTCCCAGACATAAGAAAGGCGCGCTTATTCAGCTTCCTCAGTGCGAACTTTTCAGTGCCGGTTTCTGCTGCAGCTTTGCTAGCTGCAAAGCCTGATAATTTCCTACCGGCATAAGAAAGGCGCGCTTATTCAGGTTCCTCAGCGCGCGCTTTTGATACTGGTTGCTAGCAGCTTCGCAAATTGCCAGGCGCTATACTTTCCTGCCGGTAGAGGACACAGGAAACGGAGAGCAGGTGCTCTCCGCCTTGTACCCATCTGTCTGGAAACGGTTAACCTTCCCGCACTTCCAGATATCTTTCCAACTTCCTTTTAACACGCTGCAGTGCGTTGTCAATGGACTTGACGTGACGCTTCAGCTCCACCGCAATTTCCTGATAGGACTTTCCTTCCAGATAGAACATCAGCACTTTCCATTCCAGGTCACTTAGAATTTCGCCCATCTTAACTTCAATGTTGTCGTATTCTTCCCGGTTGATCATCAACTCTTCCGGGTCGGTTATCTTGGCCCCTGAAAGAATGTCAAGGAGCGTTCTGTCCGAATCTTCGTCATAAATCGGCTTGTTCAGTGACACATAGGAATTGAGAGGAATGTGCTTCTGCCGGGTCGCTGTTTTAATGGCCGTGATGATCTGCCGGGTAATACATAATTCGGCAAATGCCCGAAACGAAGAAAGTTTGTCCTCTTTGAAATCGCGAATGGCCTTGTACAGCCCAATCATTCCCTCTTGAATGATGTCTTCCCTGTCAGCGCCAATGAGGAAATAAGATCTGGCTTTGGCTTTCACGAAGTTTCTATACTTATTAATGAGGTACTCAAGCGCCACTTCACAGCCATCCTTGGCTTGTATGGCTACTTCTTCGTCGGTTTGCACTTCGTAATTTTCATAAACCCTGGCCAGACCACGGACTTCCTGGGCCGTAACACTCACACGCATCGCCTCCACGATTAGAAATCGTTGCACCGTAACCTGGAAAACTTACATTGCTATTATACCGTAGGGCCTGTCAAATCGTCAAGGACTTTTGGACAGGCACTGCAGACAAGCTTCGTCAACTTTTGCGGCGCCAGCGCTCCAACACTTCCCTGGTTTTTTGATCCAGGTGAATATCCAGCACCATCCGCCGCCCCCGATCACCGGAGTTTGCTTCACTTAGCTGTCTGTCCATTTCCCCAAGCTGCAGGCGCAGTTCCCGTGATGAAATTCTTGTGGCCCCCAGCCTGAGAACAAGGGACTGTTCCAGTGCATCTGAGGTGGCCACCTCCACAACATTTCCCGCCGCCACCAATTGGGCGGTGAGCCGTTCAATAACCACATCTGCCGTTTCTCCTTCGTCGCTGAAGATTACGGCAAAGGGGGCATCGCCGGGATCCTTTTCTTTGCCTCCGCTAACCCGGTAAGCATCAAAAACCACTATGATGCGGTCCCAGCGAAACTTCAGATAACGTATCAGAATACCGCACAGTTTAGCGCGGGCTTCTTCCAGGCTGACACTTTTTAGGGCCGACAAATCTTCCCAGTTCCCAATAACGTTATAACCATCTACTAGCAGTACGCTGGCCATTTCTTTAAAAACCTTCCCGCTGCCGGTAAACTTCGTACATTAACAGGGCTCCCGCCACCGAAGCATTCAAAGAAGCCACTTTACCCTGCATGGGCAGTTGAACCAGATGGTCGCATTTTTCCTTTACCAGGCGACCCAGGCCTTCGCCTTCACTGCCGATAACCAGCACGGTCCCACCCTGATAATCTCCGGTGGTGTAGACCGACTCTCCGTCCATATCGGCACCATACACCCAAAGCCCCGCATCTTTGCACTCATCCAGGCAGCGTGCCAGGTTTACCACTTTGGCCACCGGCAGGTACTCGGCGGCTCCGGCGGCGGTGCGCACGGCGGCAGGCGTCATTTGCGCAGCACGGCGCTCGGGGATAATAATCCCGTCACAGCCGGCGGCATAGGCGGTACGAATCAAAGCCCCCAGATTATGTGGGTCCTGAATATGGTCAAGCAGCACCAAAAACGGTGGTTTATCGCCGGCCTTGGCCAGGATATCGGCAAAAGGTGTATAACGAAACGGCGGCGTTTCAGCCATCACCCCCTGATGATTGCGACTGGTAGCACGTTTATCCAGCGCAGCTTTGTCCAGATACTCTACCTTGACACTATATTCTTTAGCCAGGGCAAGTATGTCATCAACAGGCTTGCCACGGGAACCTTTTTGCAATAAAATCCTGGTAATTTTTGTCCCGGCGCGCAGTGCTTCCATTACCGGGCGACGGCCTTCAATCATCCTTTTTTCTTCCATGGGACACCTCACATGTTACGGAATTTTTCCCGTACCGCGGCAAACTCACCGCAAGTCATTTCCCCCTCCGGACATGTTCCTTCACTGACGCAGGCCGGCCCGGAAACACCAAACAGGGTGGGCGCCACCTTTTTTACTTCTCTGTAAACCGCTTCGGCCAAATCCCTGATTTCCCACTGCGCCCGGTTGCAGCAGCGCAGCGCAAAGAAATTATGCAGGCTTCTGGCATTCATGGTAAATACCACCTTGGTTTCACAGGCATTGGGCAGCACATAGCGGGCATCCTCCTGATGCACCATGGCGCGCAGCTTCTCATAAGCCTGGCGGATGTTCTCCATCTGTTCATGAAAAAGCGCTTCCGCCTCGCTGTTTTCTTTAACCGAAGGCGGCACAATATATGCAAAGGCATCTTCTGTCACGTAACGCTGTGATTTTTGTGAATAGGAAGCAATGCGGTGCCGGACCAGCTGGTGCGACAGGGCCCGGCTCACTCCTTCCACTGCAAAAGTAAAGGATACGTGCTCAATAGGTGAAAAATGGCCCATTTCCACCAACTTGTTTAAAAAACGTCCGGCTTTCTCCTGGGTCAAGCCGTCCAAAAGGGTGGACGCGCCTTCCGGAGAATAGCACAGCCGGGCCGCTGCGGCCACGGTTTTTTCCGGGTCCGGAGTATAGGCTAACAGCGTCACATGCATTTATGATTCCTCCCCCATTTCAATGGCATCCAATAGTTCTTCCAGTCTGTGGTGCTCCCCGTTTAAATACAACCAGCCCAGCAGGGCTTCAAAGCCGGTGGCCCGCCGGTACGCAGCCATATCTGCATTTTTGGGCACCCGGCTTTTGGTGTTGCGGCCGCGGCGGACAATTTCCGCCTCCTCTTCTGAGAGAAGCGGCTCAATTTGCCCAAGAGCCGCGTCCTGTCCTTCAGCCCGCACCAACCGTGTGGCCCTGCGGTGCAGCTGGCGTACCGGCAACGCCTTTTGCCGGGACAATTTCTGCCGGACAAAAAGCTCAAACACCGCGTCCCCGACGTAAGCCAGCATCAAGGGAGATAAATTACTGTTCATTTATTTTCTCCGCCAGCGAATCCCCTGTGGCGTATCTTCCAGCACAATCCCCATAGCCTGCAGCTGGTCTCTGATGGCATCGGCGGTGGCCCAGTCTTTTTCTTTGCGGGCCGCCTGCCTTTTTTCAATCATTTCATTAACGGTGGCATCCAAATCTTCATCGTCCTGCTTTTGGAAAAAGCCCAAAACACTGCCCAGCTCTTCAAACAGCGCCAGGGTTTTTTCCACCACCTGCCGGGATACCTGGGCGTTTTTCAGATAAGCATTGGTTTCCCGGGCCACATCAAAGAGAACCGCCAACCCGTCGGCAGTATTAAAGTCATCATCCATGGCCTCCACAAAACGGCCGCGGTGCGCCTCCAATGCCGCCAGCCTTTCCGTCGCATCCGCCGAATCCCCCTGCCCTTCAGGCAGCTTTTCCAGCAAATCCCGCAGGTTGTATACCACGTTATTTAACCTGTCCAAACCGCTTTTGGCCTGCTCCAAAAGATCCGGCGAATAGTTAATGGGATTGCGGTAATGGGCAGAAAGCATAAAGAACCGGACAATCTGGGGGTCAATCTGCTTGCGGATTTCCCGCACCGTCATAAAATTACCCAGGGACTTGGACATTTTCTCCTGATTAATGTTCAGGTAGCCGGCATGGAGCCAGTATTTGGCGAAAGGCTGGCCGGTAGCGCCTTCACTCTGGGCCTTCTCGTTTTCATGGTGGGGGAAAATCAAATCGGGCCCGCCGGCATGGATATCCAGTGTATCCCCCAGGTATTTGGAAGACATGACGGAACACTCAATATGCCAGCCGGGGCGGCCTTTGCCCCAGGGGCTTTCCCAGGCCGGCTCACCGGGTTTTTGTTTTTTCCACAGCACAAAATCCAGCGGATGTTTCTTGCGCTCATCCACATCTACCCGGGCGCCGGATTCCAGTTCATCCAGAGGCTGGTGGGAAAGTTCACCGTAATTATCAAAGGCCGGGGTATGAAAATATACGTCTCCGTCCACCTCATAGGCCATGCCTTTGGCTTCCAGTTTCTGAATTAACTCAACCATTTCCTCAATATGCTCGGTGGCTTTGGGATGCTCATCGGCGGGTTCCACGCCCAGTGCTTCCACATCCTCAAAATACGCTTCAATGTAGCGCTCCGCTAACTCAGGCACCGTAATTCCCAGTTCGTTAGCCCGCTTAATCATCTTGTCATCAATATCGGTAAAATTTTGCACAAACGTAACATCATAACCGCGCCAGCGCAAATATCGCCGAATCACGTCAAACACAATAAAGATACGGGCATTACCAATATGGAAATAATCATAAACCGTGGGGCCGCAGGCATAGATTCCCACTTTTTTACCTTCCACCGGCACAAACTCTTCTTTTTTCCTGGTCAGTGTATTGAATACGCGCACACTCACTTGGCTTTTCCCTCCTTAATACACTTCTCCTGTTGGAAGCGCAAATCAATCTGATTCTGCAGGCAGTGCAGCATCTCCGCCACCGGATCCGGCAGATCCTCATGGTTTAAATCCACCGACGGAATACGTTCTCCGTCATAGATTACCACCCGGCCGGGCACACCCACCACCGTTGTGTGGGCAGGCACATTGTTTAGTACCACCGACCCCGCACCAATTTTGGCATAGTCGCCGATTACAATGGGGCCCAGCACCCTGGCTCCGGTGCCCAGCACCACATTGTCTCCCACGGTGGGATGTCGCTTGCCTTTTTCCTTGCCTGTCCCGCCCAGAGTAACGCCCTGGTACATGGTGACGTTATCACCCACCTCTGCCGTTTCACCAATAACAATACCCATTCCATGGTCAATAAAAACACCATCACCGATTTTGGCGCCGGGATGAATTTCCACCCCGGTGAGCAGTCGGGCAATTTGTGAAATCACCCTTGGTACGAGGACCAGTCCCCGCCGGTGCAGGGCATGGGCCAGCCTGTGAAAAATAATAGCATGGAGTCCGGGGTAGCACAGGATAACCTCCAGCAAACTTTTTGCCGCCGGATCCCGTTCAAATATTGCTTTAATGTCGTTTTTCAGCCGCTTCATTTTTCTTCTCCCCCAGCATTTAAAATAATAAAAACCGCCTCTGTATCAGAGACGGCATAATCCGCGGTTCCACCCTGTTTGGGCATAAATGCCCCACTCATCAGGATAACGGCTTTTATTGCCGTGCCTTCCTACTCCAATTTCAAAAGGCAAGCTCCGGGGCGCACTTGGGGCCATTTCACCGAAAGCCTCTTCCAGCCAGTGGAGGCTTCTCTCTGACAGCTCTTTTGGCCTTACTCTTCCCCGTCATCGCAAAGGAATCTTTAATTACCTCTATATTATAGAAGGACGACTGCAAAGTGTCAACAGGCAGGCCCTTTGGCCTGCCTGTTAATTGCTGCAAATTGCTTAGAGCTGCTTTAGCGTATACTCCAGACGACGGGCCACCTGTTGTGGGCCCAGCAAAGTAAGAAGAGCATTGAGATCCGGACCCTGGGAACGGCCGGAAACGGCTACCCGCACCGTCATAAACAAAGCCTTGCCTTTTACGCCCTGCTCCTTGCCGATGCCTTTTAAAATGGCTTTGACCGTCTCTCCGTCCCACTCCTGAAGCTCCAGAGCCTTTTGGCGAAAGGCGGCAATTACCGCCGGAGATGTCTCCAAAGCCAACACCGCTTTGGCATCTTCGTCCTCCTGGTCCAGCTCAGGCTCCTCGCCAAAGAAGGCGGCGGCATGCTCTGTAATCTGGGCGGCGTATTCCAATTTGTCTTTTACCGCTCCCACCACCTGCTTTAGCCAGTCCAAGTCCTCTGCGGTGGGGTTTTCTGCAGCCAGTCCCGCTTGCTGCAGATGGGGCAGGCACAGGGGAAAAATCCGCTCCACAGATTCTTCCTTAATATAGTGCGAATTCATCCACTTTAGTTTGGCAAAGTTAAAAACGGCGGGACTTTTGGAAACCCTCTCCAGCGAGAAAAGGCGGGTCAGCTCTTCAATAGAGAAAATTTCCTCTTCCCCTTCCGGCGACCAACCCAACAGCGCCAGAAAATTCACCAGCGCTTCCGGGAGATAACCCTGGTTGCGGTACTGCACCACCGAGGTGGCACCGTGGCGCTTGCTCATCTTGGAGCGGTCTTCGCCCAAAATCAAAGAGATATGGGCAAACCTGGGCAGTTCAAAGGCTAATGCTTCATAAAGCAAAATCTGCCGCGGCGTATTGGATAAGTGTTCTTCACCGCGCAGGATATGGCTGACCTTCATCAGGGCGTCATCGAGAACTACAGCAAAATTATAGGTGGGAATACCGTCGGATTTGACGATGATATAATCACCGATGCCGTCGCTGTCAAAGCTCACCCGACCGCGCACCATGTCATCCACCACAATCTGTTGGCCTTCAGGGACCCGAAAACGGACCACCGGTTTGACACCCAGGGCACATTTTTCTTCCTTGTCCTTAATGGACAGATCGCGGCACTTGCCTAAATACCGGGGCAGTTCCCCTTTGGCAGAGAGCTCTTGCCGCTCGGCTTCCAGCTCTTCTTCACTGCAGTAGCAGTGGTAGGCCTGTCCCGACTCCAACAGCTTGTCAACGTAGGGCTGATAGATATCCAGCCGCTCACGCTGCCGGTAAGGACCGTTGTCGCCGCCGACGGTGATACCTTCATCCCAGTCGATACCCAGCCAGCGCAGCGAATCAAGAATCAGCTCTTCATACTCCAGGGTGGAGCGGTCCAAATCCGTATCTTCCACCCGGACAATCATTGTTCCGTTATAGCGCCGGGCAAAAAGCCAGTTAAACAACGCCGAGCGGGCGCCGCCGATATGTAAAGGACCCGTGGGGCTCGGTGCAAAACGCACCCGTACATTTTCCATTACCAATCCCTCCAGTTTGTCTCAGAAACTTTTCCTATTATATCATCAAAAGACGCCGCTTTGCAAAGCAAAAACGGGTACAATTCCCTGTGATTCCACAAACAATGTGGTTTTGTGCTATAATGGAAAGACAGTTCCATTTTGTTAGGAGGACCCTACATGAACGAATTTTTCAACCTGTACAGGCATGGCTTTATCCGCGTGGCCGTGGCGGTACCCGAAGTCCGGGTAGCAGACCCTGCCTTTAATGCAACTCACACAATACAATTAGCTGAGGAAGCGGCGGCTCAAAGGGCTGTGCTCACCCTCTTTCCCGAACTGGGAATCTCCGCCTACACCAATGAAGACCTGTTTCATCAACAGGCACTGTTGGAGAGCACGGAGAGAGAAATAAAGCGCCTGCTGCGGGAAACCAGCTTCCTGGACTCCATTTTGGTGGTGGGCGCACCTGTCCTGGTGGACTCTTCCCTTTATAACTGCGGGCTGGTACTGCACCGCGGCCAGATTCTGGGTATCGTACCCAAAACATACCTGCCCAATTACCGTGAATTCTATGAAGGGCGTCATTTCCGCTCTCCGGATACCACAACCCGAAATACAATTGAATACTGCGGCCAGGAAGAAATCCCCTTCGGCACCGACCTGCTTTTTAACGTCCGCAACATTCCCAACTTTATTTTTGCCCTGGAACTTTGTGAGGATTTGTGGGTACCGGCTCCCCCTTCCAGCTTTGCCGCTTTAGCAGGAGCCACTGTTATTGCCAACCTGACCGCCACCAACCTCACCATCGGCAAGGCGGATTACCGAAATGCCCTGGTCTCCAACCAGTCGGCAAGGTGTCTGTGCGGCTACATGTATTCCGCCGCCGGGCCCGGTGAATCCACCACCGACCTGGCCTGGGACGGCCAGGCACTGATTTATGAAGCCGGTGAATGCCTGTCTAAATCCAGCCGCTTTGACCTGGAGTCACGGCTGACTTATAGCGAAATTGACCTGGACAAGCTGGTGATGGAGCGAACCAGGCAGAACAGCTTTACGGAAAACGCCCGGGTACTCTCTGATTACCAACGCTTTCGCACCGTCCACTGCGACATTCAACTCACCGACGGTGAACTGCTTTTGACCCGCCAATATCCCCGCTTTCCCTTTGTCCCCTCCGGCGAAAAAGACCGCGACCGCAACTGTTATGATGCCTATAACATCCAGGTACACGGCCTGGTTAAAAGGCTGCAGTACACTAAATCTGAAACTATTATTATCGGCATTTCCGGCGGACTGGACTCTACCCAGTCGCTTTTGGTGGCAGCCAAAGCCGCCGACATGCTGGGCTGGCCCCGGGAGCGCATCCGTGCCTACACCATGCCCGGTTTTGCCACCTCCTCCCGTACCAAAGAGAATGCCTGGCGGCTTATTAAAGCTCTGGGTGTCTACGGCGAGGAGTTGGACATCCGCCCCGCCTGCAATCTCATGCTCTCCGACATCGGCCACCCGGCCTCCGGGGGCACCGGCGACTATGACGTCACCTATGAGAACATCCAGGCCGGCCAGCGCACCTCCACCCTGTTTCGCCTGGCCAACATGCACAAAGGAATAGTGCTGGGCACCGGCGACTTAAGTGAGCTGGCGCTGGGCTGGACCACCTACGGCGTAGGGGACCATATGTCCCACTACAACGTTAACGGCAGTGTACCCAAAACGCTGATACAGTACCTTTTGCGCTGGCAGACCGTGCCCGGCCGGGTAGACGAAGACACCCGTAACGTGCTTCTGGATATATTAAGCACCGAAATAAGCCCGGAATTGGTTCCCGGCAAAAGCGATGCGGACCAGCCGTCCCAGCGCACCGAAGATTTTATCGGACCCTATGAGCTGCAGGACTTCCATATTTATTACACCACCCGCTATGGTTTCCGCCCCAGCAAAGTAGCATTTCTGGCCTATAACGCCTGGCATAACAAAGAACAGGGCAGCTGGCCCGATATCCCTGAAGAAAAACGCAACCAGTACACCATCGGTGAAATCAAACACTGGCTGGAAATATTCGTCCGGCGCTTCTTTGCCCGCAGCCAGTTTAAACGCTCGGTGATGCCCGACGGGCCCAAAGTGGGTTCCGGAGGATCCCTCTCCCCCCGGGGTGACTGGCGCGCCCCCAGCGACAGCGAAGCCACCCCCTGGCTGGAAGACCTCTCCCGCATCCCCGAAAACTAGCGCTCGAACCCTTTTTCGTCCCCCTCGGACTGGGGTTCGACCCCAAATAGTTTTATCTTTAACTTAAAAGGCACACCACTTCATTTTTTGTGGTGTGCCTTACGTTTTGTTGTTCTAAGGGGTCAAACCCCGGGTTTTCTCTCTTTCGGTTTTTCCCGAGCCAGGGGTCAGACCCTTTTTCGCCTTTCTTCCCGACTTAAGGGTCTGACCCCGTCCCCATCATAAATGGTTTTATCTTTAACTTAAAAGGCACACCACTTCATCTGTTAGCGGTGTGCCTTTTTTATAAGATTTTGAGATCTACATTTGCGTTAGATTAATAATGTTAAACCTTACCCCCAGTTGGGTCTGTGTTTGAGTTAGATTAATAACATTAAACCTGACCCCCAGGCGGCGATGCCTTCTTCGGTGCCGCAGAAGCCCAGGCCTTCGGTGGTGGTGGCTTTGACGCTGATGAGGTCAACAGGAACATCAAGGGCAGCAGCGATGTTTTGGCGCATGGCTTCGATATGGGGCCCCAGTTTGGGGCGCTGGGCGATGATTACCGAGTCGATGTTTCCTACTGTATAGCCCTTTTGGCGGCAAAGATTGCCCACATGCTCCAGCAGCTTGATGCTGGAGATTCCTTTATAGGCCGGATCCGTATCGGGGAAGTGTTTGCCGATGTCTCCCAGGGCCAATGCGCCCAGCATGGCATCCATAATGGCATGAACCAGCACATCGGCATCGGAGTGACCCAAGAGCCCTAATTCATGGGGAATGGTTACGCCCCCCAGGATGAGGGGCCTCTCCGGCACCAGGCGGTGCACATCATATCCTGTTCCTATTCGCAAACTTCTCGCCTCCCCAACAAAGCCTCCGCCAGAATCAGATCCTCCGGCGTAGTAACCTTTATATTCTCGTAGTCACCCTCCAGCACATGGACCGGGTAACCGTAATGTTCAAGCAGTGCGGCATCGTCTGTGGCAGAATAGCCGTCACGGCGGGCACGCTGATAAGCGTCCAAGAGCCAGTCACGGCGGAAAACCTGGGGAGTCTGCACCGACCAAAGCTTTTGCCTCTCCGGGGTCCCGGCGACCTTTTTTTCAGAATCCACCATTTTAATGGTGTCCTTGACGGGAACCGCGGCGATAACGGCACCGCAGTTTTTAGCGGCCTCCAGACTGCGCCGGAAAAGCTCCGGCCGGATTAAGGGCCTGGCCCCGTCATGGATGCTTATGTAATCCGTATCTTCCTCTACAGACTGCAGGGCATTAAATACTGAATCCTGGCGTTCTTTGCCGCCGGTGACCACCGAGATATCTTTTCCGCTAAAGCAGGACAAAAGAACATCCCGGCGAAAAATTTCTTCTTCGCCGGGAGTCACTACCACAATAACCTGGGTAAAGCAATCCGCCGCAAACACTGCGGCCAGAGTATGGCTTAAGACCGGTTTGCCCAAAACCTGCAGGTATTGTTTATTAATATCTTTGCCCATACGCCGGCCCTGGCCGGCGGCAGGAATAATTGCTACTGCTTTCATTTACCTGGCTCCTGATACTTTTTCCAGTTTGGGTTTGGCAAAAATCATCCGGCCGGCGGCAGTCTGCAAAACACTGGTTACCACCACTTCAATGGTATCGCCGATAAAGCGCCTTCCGCCTTCCACCACAATCATGGTACCGTCATCCAGGTAGGCTACGCCCTGGCCGTGCTCTTTGCCGTCTTTGATGATTTGCGCAGCCATTTCTTCCCCGGGCAGCACAATGGGCTTTACCGCATTGGCCAGCTCATTGATGTTTAGAACCGGCACCCCTTGCAGTTCGCAAACTTTGTTCAGGTTGTAATCGTTGGTAACGATTTTGCCTTTCATTACCTTAGCCAGTTTGACCAGCTTGCTGTCCACTTCCGGGATATCATCGAAATCCTGCTCCACAATCTGAATGGGAACGATGGATTCCTTTTGCATCTTATTGAGGATGTCCAAACCCCGGCGTCCGCGGTTTCGCTTCAGTGTGTCCGAAGAATCGGCGATGTGACGCAGTTCTTCCAGCACAAAACCGGGGATCACAATAATTCCCTCCACAAAACCCGTGGACGTAATATCCACAATGCGGCCGTCAATGATTACACTGGTGTCCAGGATTTTGGCGCTACGAAAACTACCCTGCTCAGAACTGCGGCCCTGGCGGGTAAAAAGCCCGGTAAGAAACGTCATCTCTTCTTTGCGGTTTAACATCAGGCTCATAC
This sequence comes from Dethiobacter alkaliphilus AHT 1, assembly GCF_000174415.1. Taxonomy (NCBI): domain Bacteria; kingdom Bacillati; phylum Bacillota; class Dethiobacteria; order Dethiobacterales; family Dethiobacteraceae; genus Dethiobacter; species Dethiobacter alkaliphilus. Next base: position 85,971 of record NZ_ACJM01000012.1, on the reverse strand, counting down.
CAAAATAGCCCAAGAATAAAGTTACCGCCAAAGACAGATATGTCCCCACAAGGGGTACGCGCTGCAATGCCAGACTCAAAAGCGCTCCAATCAAAAGCCCGATTACCAGACCAATAACACCAACGGCGATGTCCTGCGTGGGAATGGCTTTAAAGGCGGATTCCATCCAGGCATTAATTTTCGCTGCCACGCCCATTAGCCAAGGTGAAATGATGTAAGAAATAAGTCCAAAAATAGACCCTCCCACAATGGAAACCCCGATGCTGGTCCCGGTTGTCGCCTCCACGTTGTTAAAAGCTTCCGCGACCTGGTCGAAGCCGTAGCTTACCAATTGGTAGCCAATGGCAAAGCCTACAACCAGTAAGATTATGCGAATTATTCTCTGCAACAACTCTGTCACCTCCTCCTTCCTATTATAGCCTATAGTTTTTACCATTTTCAAGGAACTTGATACATCTCCACACAAAGTTCATGCGACAAAACAAAATTTTAATAAATCGGTAACATATCAGCAACATTTTGGGGCCTCTTCGCCGGGGTCTGACCCCGGCTTCCGCCGGTTGCAGTTTCACCTCCGGATAGGAAAAAAGGCATCATATGGTATGATGCCCTTCATCAAAAAATTGATTGAGGATTTCGTCTACATCCTGAGCGCTGGTGTTTTGTGCCAGAACCAACTCGGATACCAAAATCTGCTTGGCGCTGTCCAACATTTTTCGTTCGCCGGTAGAAAGGCCTTTTTCCCGCTCTCGCAGCATTAAGTTCCTCACTACTTCTGCAACCTGAAAAATATCCCCGCTTTTAATCTTCTCCATGTTTGCGCGATAACGTCTGTTCCAGTTGGTAGACATTTTGCTGTGATTGTCACGCAGGATAGTTAGTACCTGCTCCACACCATGGGTGTCAATGACTTCGCGCAGACCGATTTGATCCACATTGTCCATGGGTATCATCACTTTCATGTCACCGATGGGAATGTTCATGATGTAATATCTTTTACGCGCACCCAGGATTTCTTTTTCTTCAATGGCCTCAATAACTCCGGCGCCATGCATAGGATATACCACTTTGTCGCCTATATTGAACATCGGCAAGCCTCCCAGGTTAACGTACTTGTTACATTTTATCACAGATTGACCTAAGTGTCAAATAAGACTGTATTCTATCACAATTACCGTACCTTGTCAATAAACGGGATAGGCCCTTTTTTGCGGCCGCGCATTGACAATGATTTGTCAATATCAGTATAATTGAGGAAGAAACATTCGACAGCCTGAGAGGGGGATTCTTTTTGAAAAACGACGTCGATCAGTTTCAGGGTAAAGTATCGGAACTGTTGATCAGGCACCGCAGCATAATGGATAGCCTGACAAAGTTTCATGAGTCAACAGCCAGAATCAATCGCGCCATAGCCAAAACAGTAACCAGCTGTGGTTGCCTTTCGGTCTGCGCATCCAAACAGAATTGCCCTCCGGAAGTGGATTTAAAAGATTGTCAGAAGTATATGGACTCCCATCTGCAGGGAGAGTTGTGCGAACAATGCCGAGAGGCGGTGGAGGAAGAGCTGGGCAACCACCTCTTTTATCTGGCGGCCATCTGTGATTTGCTGGACATAGAGCTAACTGATGTCTTCGGCAAAGAATTTAAGCGAATCTCCACTTTGGGCTTTTTTAACCTGTCATAACCTGAAAAGACGACCGTAAGGTCGTCTTTTTTTACATCGCTACGTCTAATATAGCTGGTGTTGAAAGGCTAAGGACCTGAATGCGCGCCCTTCTTAGCGCTTCCGATGTCCCAGACGTTCCGATATTTTATCTGCCGCCGCCATCACTTCCGGAATCAAACGCTCCAGAATAAAGGCATCGGTCAGCCTGGTATCCGGTCCCGACACGCTAATGGCGGCAATGGCTTTATTCTCGTAGTCCCAGACCGGAACAGCCACACAACGCACCCCTTCTTCCAGCTCACCATTATCCAGGGCATAGCCGTGCTTGCGGATCTTGGCCATCTCCGCTATTAGTTTTTCCGGATCACAAATGGTAAACTCGGTAAAACGCTCCAGCGGCGCTTTTTGCTCTATGAAGAGCTTCAGCTCCCGGTCGGAAAGCTGCGCCAACAGCGCCTTGCCGGCGCCCACACAATGGGCCGGACCGCGGCTGCCCACCCGGGCAAAAATTTTAATCATATTTAAGGACTCAATCTGGTCAATATAGACAACCTCACCCTGGTCAAGAATAGCCAGGTTGGTGGTCTCATTGCAGCGGTCCACCAATTCCTGCAGAAAAGGGCGTGCCGTGGTGCGGATGTCCATGGAATACAGCGCCGCATGGCCCACCTCAAAGGTGCGCAGACCCAGCAGATATTTACCGTTATCTTTATCCTGATTAATAAAACCGTCATTCATTAATGTATGCAGGAGTCGGTGGGCGGTGGAAATGTTTAAGTCCGCCTTATCCCGGATCTGGGTCAGCGTCAGGGGCGTCCCCGCTTCAGCCAGCACGATGAGAATTTTTAGCGCCCTCTCCACCGACTGAACCGTATGTCTGTCATGCGAACCTTTCATTAAATCATCCCCTGTCAAAAGTATATAGAAGAAGCAGGCGCAAACGCCTGCTCCATTGCCGACAAATAGTTGCCCAAACGGGCTTTCGCATTATGAAAGTTGTTCTCAAAATTATTATACCCAGTTATCCGTCTTTCTGTCAACAGTAATAACGCTAAAAGATTTTGCTGAGGAATGCCTTGGTGCGGTCGTTCTGCGGATTGGTAAAAATTTGTTCCGGAGGAGCCTCCTCCACAATCACACCTTCGTCAATAAAGATAACCCGGTCCGCCACTTCACGGGCAAAGCCCATTTCATGGGTCACCACCACCATGGTCATTCCTTCCACCGCCAACTGTTTCATAACCTGCAGCACTTCCTTAATCATTTCCGGATCCAGTGCCGAGGTGGGTTCATCAAAAAGCATTACCTTGGGCTGCATGGCCAGGGCCCGGGCAATGGCCACCCGCTGCTGCTGTCCGCCGGAGAGCTGCCGGGGGAAGGCTTCGGCCTTATCGGAGAGGCCAACTTTGCGCAATAACTCCAGGGCTTGTTCCCTGGTCTTTTTGGAGTCGGCGCTTTTAACCTTCAAGGGTGAGAGCATGATATTCTGCAGCACCGACATATGGGGAAAGAGGTTAAACTGCTGAAAAACCATACCCACATCTTCCCGTACCCGGTCAATGTTGACCCGTTTATCAAGAATCTGCACCCCGTCAATGTAAATTTCGCCCTCCTGGGGAACCTCCAACAGGTTCAGGCAGCGCAAAAAAGTACTTTTACCGGAACCGCTGGCGCCGATTACCACCACCACCTCGCCGCGGTTAATCTCGGTGGAGATGCCGCGCAGCACTTTCAGGCTTCCAAAGCTTTTATGCAAATCCACTACTTTAATCACGGATGCGGGTCCTCCTCTCAACGTAGCTGGCGACGCGGGATAGTATGAACGTCATGACAAAATAGACCGCGGCAATACCGATAAACACCTCAAAATCCTTATAAGTTCGTGCCCTGATCGCGTTTCCCCGCTGCATTAGTTCTGCAAAGCCAATGGCAAAGAGCAGTGATGAATCTTTAATTAGCATAATGAATTCATTGACCAATGGCGGAATAATGCGCCTAAAAGCCTGCGGCAGGATAATAAAGCGCATGGAACGGACATAATTCATACCTAAAGAACGGGCAGCTTCCATTTGTCCTTTATCGATGGACTGGATACCGGACCGGACAATTTCGCCCACGTAGGCACCACTGTTAATGGAAAGAGCAATTACTCCCGCAGTAAATCTGTCCAAGCTAACAATGTTCAAGCTGGCCAGTCCAAAATAAATCAAAACAATCTGCACTAAAAGCGGTGTGCCGCGAATTATTTCTATATACGCTGTGGCCAGAAATCTCAGTGGGCGAATAGATGACAGCTTAACAAGCCCCACAACCGAGCCGATTAAAAACCCTACTAATACTGCTACCGCAGAAATCTGAACCGTTAGGACAGCACCTTGCAAAATAAAGGGCAAATTGTCCCACACTACAGAAAAATCCAGTTCTCTCATACTTCTCCCCTTTTCTTGCCGATTTTTATTTGCTCTTAACTGAAGAAAAAGCAAAGCGAAAGTCGCTTTGCTTTCAATCAGTTAAGACTTATTCTTCGTCGGCAAACCACTTAACAATCAGCTCGTCGAATCTGCCGTCTTCCTTGATGTTGGCCAGCGCCTGGTTAATCTGCTCCAAGAGCTCTGTGTTGTCTTTGTTTACCGCAATACCGTAGTATTCTTCTGTCAGCGGCTCGCCTACCATTTTCAGGCTACCCATGGTATTAATGTAGCGCTGAGCCACCGGATTGTCCACAATCACGGCGTCCACCCGGCCTGTTTCCAGCTCCATAAAAGCGGCATTAATCTGCTGCAGACGCACAATGTTGCTGTCATCCACAATTCTTGACGCTTCAATGTCACCGGTGGTGCCCAGCTGAACAGCCACAGATTTGTCTTCCTGCAGGTCTTCCACGCTTTGGATTTCATCATTGTCTTCCAGAACCACGATTACCTGACCGGCATTAATGTACGGGTCAGAGAAATTAACCTCTTCCTGACGCTCTTCGGTGATGGTCATAGCTGCCACCGCCATATCAACCCGCTCGGACAAAACTGCGGAAATCAGGCCGTCAAAGGCCATGTTGTCAATCTCCAACTCCATGCCCAGCTCATCAGCAATCATTTTGGCCATATCCACATCAAAGCCATCGTATTCATTGTCATCGTTGATGAATTCAAACGGAGCAAACTCGGCATTGGTACCCATTATCAGTGTTTCTGCTGCTTCAGCATCTCCGTTGTCATTGCCGTTATTGTTTTCGTTGTTGTTAGCCTCGTTGTTGCCGCAACCGGCCAATACTCCCAGAGCCAATACCAGCACAAAACACAGCGCCAACCATTTAAACTTTTTCATAAACAATCCCCCTCAAAATGTATTGGACGTTTTTTATATGTAGTTCTAAAACGCCCTTTTGACCCAAGCTATTATATCACGGATTTAATATTTCGGGAAGATAAATTTTTTACCTATTTCTGCGCGCCGTCATTATAGACCACGCACCTGCCCGGCACCACGTTCTGGCCTATGCGGGCGATATCGGCCATAACCTGCGGCTTGGCCTCTTCTTCGGTCAGGCCCTCCTGCAGATATTTTTCCGTCAGTTCCTGAATAGTACGGGCACCGATGGCGGGGATAAACCCCCGCAGCGCATCGAGTACCATATCTTTTAAATGCTCGCATCCCTCTTTACCGCCCAGAATATCTCTGGCCTGGCGCCCCGCTCCTTTGGTAAGGTTCAGGCCCACCAGCTTTGGCACCTGCAGGAGGGCCTGCTGGCAGATTTCAGGATAGGGCGTGCGGCTCATCTTAGCTTCCGCTGTGAGAATTTCGCCGCTATCTGTATCCACAATCATTTGCACATCAATTTCATGCACTTCATCAGACAGATGAGAATGGAGCAAAAATTTATTTTGCTCCATCTCTATAACTTCAATGGTTTTGTTTCGCTTTAACAGAGTTTTCATTACCCGGCCAACTTTTCTTTCTCTTCATCTATCAGCACCCGTTTCAGCACTTTGCCGATGGTTGATTTGGGCAGCTCTGACCGAAACTCCAGTGTGCGGGGAATTTTATATTTGGCCAGCCGCTCTTCACAGTACTTGCGGATTTCTTTTTCCGTGGCCTCTTCCCCTTCCCGCAGGACCAGGTAAGCTTTAACAGTCTCACCGCGGTAAGAATCGGGGATACCCACCACCGCCGCTTCCTGCACCTTGGGGTGCTCGTAAAGCACTTCTTCCACTTCACGGGGATAGATATTAAAACCGCCGGAGATAATCATATCTTTAATGCGGTCGGCTATGTAGAAGTAGCCCTGTTCATCCATGCGAGCCATATCGCCGGTGTGGAGCCAGCCGTCTTTAATCATCTGGGCCGTTTCTTCCGGCTTGTTCCAATACCCTTTCATTACCTGCGGGCCCCGGACAATAAGTTCGCCCACTTCACCCACCGGCATTTCTTTGGACGGGTCGGCAGGATCCACAACTTTGGCCACCGTATCCGGGAAGGGGAAGCCGATGCTGCCGATGTTGTTTCCTTCATCCAAAGGGTTACAGTGGGTGACCGGTGAGGCTTCGGAGAGACCGTACCCTTCCACCAGCGCCGCATTGCCGGAAAGCCGCATAAATTCCTGCTGCACTTCCACCGGCAGCGGTGCGGAACCGCTGATACAGGCCCTGATGGAAGTAAGATCATATTTACTTACTTCCGGATAGTTATTGACGGCAACATAAATTGTAGGCGCTCCCGGAAAGAAAGTTACCTTATGTTTCTGTAATTCGGTTAACAGGGTTTTTACGTCAAAGCGCGGAATGAGAATTAATTCGCCCCCCACCGCATTGCTGAAATTCAGGGCTGTTGTCATACCGTACACATGGAAAAAAGGCAAAACACCCATTACCCGCTCCTTGCCTTCCACACACTGGGTATACCACTCCCTGGTCTGCATCGTATTGGCAATTAAGTTCAGGTGAGTAAGCATGGTTCCCTTGGGCACACCGGTGGTACCGCCTGTATACTGCAGAAGTGCCACATCTTCTGCCGGGTCGATTTCCACCTCCGGCGGGTCCGGCAGGTTCTGTGACAGTAATTTGGTAAATTTCACAGCTTCTTCGGCTGGGACATGCAAATTATGCCCTTCCTTTTTAGCCTTAATGGGATAGAGCAGATTCAAAGGAAACGGGAGATAGTCTTTAATACTGGTAACAATATAACTTTTTACCGGTAAGTTGCGGCGCACCTTCTTGACTCGCGGGTTGACCAGGTCCAGGTAGACCAGGACTTTTGCTCCGGCATCCTTAAGCTGATGTTCTAACTCTCTTTCCGTATATAAGGGGTTTATCATTACCACAATGGCTCCCAGTTTTAAAGTTGCATAGTAGGCAATGACCGCCTGGGGAGTATTGGGCAGCATAATGGCTACTCTGTCACCTTTTCTTACACCCAGTGAATACAGTGCGGCGGCAAACTGACAGATTTGCTGCCATAGCTGACTGTATGTCAACTTTTTCCCCATAAAGGTGACAGCAGTTTGGGTCGGGTATTCTTCTGTTGATTGCTCTACCAGGGCATACAGTGGAATGTCGGGATAGCTAAGATTAGGCCTCACTCTTTTTGGATAATTTTCCATCCATAAATACTTATTCTGGCTCAACTTTTTCTTCCTCCCTTACAAAATCCTTTTTTTGGGCGTAGAGAATATTCTAAATAATTTTATTCTACAAACAATATAATAATCCTGCGAAATATTTTACATTTATAAATTTTTTTTATGTTAAGAATATTCTCTTTTCTAAAATTGCTTGATATTGGCTCTTTAGGCAGGAATTTGCCAATATTTGTGGAATTTTAAGAATCGGTTGCCTTTTGGGGGAGGATTTTTTATGCCAAAGATTACAGTAATAGATGACAGCATCACCATAGTCAAAATGCTCACCGACCTTCTGACTCAGGACGGCCATCAGGTGTGCGGTATGACAGAAGCAGCAGATGCCCTGGATAAGGTTGTGGGCTTTTCTCCGGATTTGATAGTTCTGGATGTAATTATGCCGGATGTAAACGGCTATGACCTCTGTCGCATGCTGCGCAACGACACCCGCACATCCCACCTGCCCATTATGATGCTTACCTCCCGGGGTGAGGTTACCGATAAGGTGGCGGGACTGGAAGCGGGTGCCGATGATTATATCGTGAAGCCCTTTGAACCGCAGGAGGTGCTGGCCCGCATCCGCACCCATTTGCGCCGGGCCAAACAACACAAATCCTTTTCTCCCCTGACCGGATTGCCGGGAAACCAGATTATTGAGGAAGAGATAAAAAAATGCCTTTCCAGTGGCGATTTAAATGTGGCCATTTTATATTTGGATTTGGATAACTTCAAGGCATACAATGATACATACGGGTTTATAAAAGGCGATGAAATGCTGCGCACCGTCTCTGATGTTTTAAGAGAAAGTGTGCAAAAAACATCTCCGCTTCATTCTTTTGTGGGCCATATCGGCGGCGATGATTTTATAGTTGTGGTCCCCTCGGAAAAAACAAAAGAGACATGCAGTACCATTATCAATGAAGTGGACAAAAAAGTTCCTTCCTTTTACAATGAGCAGGACAAAACAAACGGTTTTGTGGTGACCACCGATCGTCTGGGGCAGGCAGCACGCTTCCCCCTGGTCACGCTCTCCATTGCCGCCATTACAAACCCCGACGGCACCAATGTTGATTATGAACAAATCAGCCTCTTGTCGGCAGCTTTGAAGAAGAAGGCTAAAGAATTACCGGGAAGCGCCTTTGTCACCGGTTAAGTTTTTCTTGACTTTTTTCCCTTGCATCTGGTAGAATTAAAAAAATCTCTAAGGCACCTTTAACTTAGTCCAGAGAGGCTAAAAAGGAGGCTACAATTATGTATGCATATAACATGGAACCTGGCTAACCCAAGCGGCTTTTTTTTGCCGTGGGGTTAGCTTTTTCTTTTTTAATTGACAATACAATTCAGGAGGTAATAAATATGCTTGCACGCTTGGGCTTGGAAAACGGGAAAATATTTTATGGCAAAGGGTTCGGTGCCACCGGCAGCTGCGAAGGAGAAGTGGTTTTCAATACGGCCATGACCGGCTATCAGGAAATCCTCACCGATCCTTCTTATTGCGGTCAAATTGTTACCATGACATACCCTTTAATCGGCAATTACGGCATTAATCCCGATGATTTTGAATCCCGCCGGTCTCATGTCCGCGGCTTCATTGTAAAAGAAGCCTGCGAGTCCCCCAATAACTGGCGGGCCACAGATACGTTGGCCAATTATCTTAAGGAAAACAATATTATCGGCCTCACCGGCATCGATACCCGGGCGCTGACCCGCACCATTCGCCAGAGCGGCACGCTCCGCGGCGTCATAACCACCGAAGACTGCAGTGATGAAGAATTGGTGGAGAAAGCCAAACAGGCCAAACCCCTTTCCGGTCAAAACCTGGTAGAGAAAGTCACCACTCCCCGGTCCTACACCATAGACGGTAAAGGCCGCCGTGTTGTGGTCCTTGATCTGGGCATGAAGCAGAGTATTGCCCAAAACTTAAGCAAAGCTGGGTGCGAAGTGGTGGTAATGCCTGCATCGGCTACTGCCGATGAAATCCTGGTGCTAAACCCGGCGGGAGTGATGCTGACCAACGGACCGGGGGACCCTAAAGATGCAGGGCAGCCCATTGAAACAGCCAGGGATTTAATCGGTAAACTGCCGCTCTTTGGCATTTGCCTGGGTCATCAGGTTTTGGCCCTGGCTTTGGGCGCTGAGACCTATAAGCTTAAATTCGGGCACCGCGGTGCCAACCACCCGGTAAAGGACCTGGAAACAGGAAAAGTGCAAATCACTTCCCAAAACCACGGGTACGCCATTGACGAAAAAACACTGGACGGAATGGACCTTGCCATTACCCACCGCAACTTAAATGACGGCACGGTGGAAGGGATGACCCATAACCGTCATCCGCTCTTCTGTGTGCAGTACCATCCCGAAGCTTTTCCCGGCCCCAGTGACTCCGCACATATTTTTGAACGTTTTATCTCCATGATGAATTCCTAAATTACTAAAGGAGGCGAAAAGATGCCCAGATATAAAGATATTAAAAAGGTAATGGTAATCGGCTCCGGCCCCATCATCATCGGACAGGCAGCTGAGTTTGACTACGCCGGCACCCAGGCTTGCCGGGCCCTAAAAGACGAAGGATTGGAAGTTGTCTTGGTTAACAGCAACCCGGCCACAATCATGACCGATACCAATATTGCCGACCGTGTTTATATAGAACCTTTACAGATTGACACCCTCACCGAAATCATCGCCAAAGAACGGCCCGACGGACTGCTGCCCACCCTGGGCGGACAGGTGGGCTTAAACGCCGGCAAGGATCTGGCGGAGCAGGGGATTTTGGAGCGCTATGGCGTGCGTATGCTGGGCACCCCGCTGGATGCCATTATCCGCGCCGAAGACCGTGACCACTTCAAGCAAACCATGGAAATGCTAAATGAACCCATCCCTGCCTCCACCATTGTTTCCAGCATAGACGATGCCGTTTCTTTTGCTGCTGAAGCCGGTTATCCGGTGGTGGTGCGGCCCGCCTACACCATGGGAGGCACCGGCGGCGGTTTTGCCGCAGACGAGGAAGAACTGCGCTCCACTGCGCAGCGGGGCCTAAAAGCCAGCCCCATCAATCAGATTTTGGTGGAGCAAAGCGTGGCCGGTTGGAAAGAAGTGGAGTTTGAAGTAATGCGGGACAGCAATGATAACTGTATTACCATCTGCAGTATGGAAAACATTGACCCGGTTGGCGTCCATACCGGGGATTCCATAGTGGTGGCCCCGGCCCAGACTTTAACAGATAAAGAGTTTCAGATGCTTAGAAACGCATCCCTCAAAATTATCCGGGCTTTGGGTATTGAAGGCGGCTGTAACATTCAGTTTGCCCTGGATACAGACAGCTTTAACTACATTGTCATCGAAGTAAACCCACGGGTCTCCCGCTCTTCTGCCCTGGCGTCCAAAGCCACCGGCTACCCCATTGCCAAAGTGGCCACCAAAATTGCCATCGGCATGACCCTGGATGAAATTGAAAATGCGGTGACTCAGAAAACCACCGCCTGTTTTGAACCCACCATTGATTATGTGGTCATCAAAGTGCCCCGCTGGCCCTTTGACAAGTTTGCCCTGGCGCAGCGCACTCTGGGCACCCAGATGAAAGCCACCGGCGAAGTTATGGCCATTGACCGTAACCTGGAAGCCGCCATACTTAAAGCGGTACGCTCCCTGGAAATCGGCGTGCACAGCCTCAAGCTGGACACTGCAGCCGGGCTCAGCATGGAAGAATTAAAAGAGCTGATTGTGCGCCCCAATGATGAACGGCTCTTCATCCTGGCTGAAGCTTTCCGGCGCGGCATCACTGTGGAGGAAGTCTATAATATTTCCCGCATTGACCCCTTCTTCAGCCAAAAAATCAAAAATATCATCGATATGGAAAAGAAGATTGCCTCCTTTGCCGGCCAGGGCGCCAAAGCCTTTGATAAGGATTTGTGGGTTGCCGCCAAGGAAATGGGTTTTGCCGATGAAACCATAGCCGAGCTGTTAGGCACAACGGAAGAAGAAGTGCGCAGCGCCCGCAAAGCCCGGGAGGTGGGGCCTGTTTATAAAATGGTGGACACCTGTGCCGCAGAGTTTGAGGCCGGCACACCCTACTTTTACTCCACCTACGGCACAGAAGATGAAGCAGAAGTAACAGAGAAGCGTAAAATCATGGTGCTGGGCTCCGGCCCCATCCGCATCGGCCAGGGCATTGAATTTGATTATTGCTCCGTCCACTCGGTGTGGGCCCTGCAGGATGCCGGCTATGAGACCATCATCGTAAACAATAACCCGGAGACGGTTTCCACCGACTTTGATACCGCAGACCGGCTCTACTTTGAACCTCTGCAGCCCGAAGACGTTTTAAACATTCTGGACAAAGAGCAGCCCGACGGTGTGATTGTGCAGTTTGGGGGACAAACCGCCATTAATCTGGCCGAGCCTCTGGCCAATGCCGGCATTCCCATCATCGGGACCTCGGTGGAAAACATTGACCGGGCCGAGGACCGGGATAAGTTTGACTTACTCTTAACGGAGCTGGATATTGCCCGGCCGCCGGGACAGACGGTCACTTCTGCCGCCGAGGCGGTGCCCGCCGCTCAGGCCATTGGTTACCCGGTGGTGGTCCGCCCCTCCTATGTGCTGGGTGGCCGCGCCATGGAAATAGTCTATTCCGACGATGAGCTCCTGGAATATATGCACAATGCGGTGCGGGTTTCGCCACGCCACCCGGTACTGGTGGACAAATACCTGCTGGGTACCGAACTGGAGGTGGACGCCATCTCCGACGGAGAGACGGTACTGATCCCAGGCATCATGGAGCATATTGAGCGGGCCGGCGTTCATTCCGGAGACAGCATTGCCATGTATCCTGCCCAGTCCATCGCCGACAAACACAAAGAACTGATTGTGGATTATACCACCAGGCTGGCCCGGGGGCTGAAGGTCAAAGGGATTATAAACATTCAGTATGTGCTGTTTGAGGATAACCTCTACGTCATCGAAGTAAACCCCCGCTCCTCCCGCACCGTCCCCTTCCTCTCCAAGGTAACGGATATCCCCATGGTGCAGTTGGCCACCCGCTGCGCCCTGGGAGAAAAACTAAAGGACCTGGGCTACAATGGCGGTATCTGCCCGGATATGCCTTTTGTGGCGGTAAAGGCCCCGGTATTCTCCTTTGCCAAACTGGCGGATCTGGAAACTTCCCTGGGACCGGAAATGAAATCCACCGGTGAGGTAATGGGGATAGATGTGGATTTGCCGCGGGCCCTGTATAAAGCGCTTCTGGCGGCCAACCTCTACATCCCGTCCTCCGGTAACATCCTGGCCACTGTGGCGGACAAGGATAAAGCGGACGCCATACCGCTACTGTTACAGTTTGCCAAACTGGGCTTTAAGCTTTATGCCACCCATGGAACAGCCAAGGCCCTCTTAGAAGCGGGCTGCGAAGTAGGGCGGGTAAACAAAATCGCGGAAGGTTCGCCCCATGTGGTGGATATGATCCGCGGCGGCAGCATTGATGTGGTGGTCAATACCCTGACTAAAGGGAAAGCGCCCAAGCGTGACGGATTCCGTATCCGGCGGGCGGCGGTGGAGCTAAACATCCCCTGCCTCACTTCCCTGGACACCACCAAAGCGGTACTGCACGTGATGGAGACCTTGCTGGAAGGCGGCAAAGTAAACCACACTGCACTGCAGGATTATCTGGCCGGCAGAAAAAATAACGGCCACTCTGTTTCAGCTTAATACTTCTTAAAAAGGAGCCCCGTTTATCAGCGGGCTCCTTTTTGCTTCTAAATTATCGAACAAACGTGAATTTTTTATCAATTCACTACAAGTTCCCGGCGTAACATGATAAAATAAAAGAAAATAATAACAAACGGAGGTGAGAGCCTTGCGCTTTATCAGTGAGCCCGTCTGGGACCGTATAGTAAGCTATACCGGTGCTTACCTGGCTGGCCTGCTTCTCTTCTCACTGGTATACGCATCAACTGTAAGCGGTGGTGGTGACAACCAACTCTACATGACAATCCTCAGGAATTTTTCGCCACTGGCCCTGCTTTCGGTTCCGGCAGCTTATATTGTTTGCCGGGTTAAGGGTTTACTGGATCCGACAGACAGCGGCGATTGTTAGCAATACCAATAATACCCCTTTAGGCACAAGCTTTCTGCCTAAAGGGGTATTCTGCTTGCAGTCATAGTTTAAGTCAGAATACGTTCCATGTCGGACACAATGTCGTTAAAGTTCTCAAACCGTGTGTAGGCAATCCCCTGCTCCTGGCAATACTCTGCCAAGGTGCCTTTGGCATAAATGGTATCCACGTCTTCAAGGACCTTGATATCAGACAAGCCGTCGCCGGCATAAATCAAAGTGCGCGTGGGATAGTCCTGCCTGTACTGCCAGCAAACGGCGCGCTTGCAGTTGGCACAGGCTCCGCAGGGGCATTCTTCCGGCAGCGGCGGAAAAGCAATGTTTATCCGGTCACCGTCAAAGGCTGCTCTGTTGGAATATACAGGCACATCTTCCATGTCGGCATTTTTAAGCATCCGGCGGATATATAAGTCCAAACCGTCACTGACAATGGCCAGTGGTGTGGCGGTCTGGCGGCATAGGTCTCTTAGTTTGGCAAAACCAGGGTCCACAAAACAATGATAGTAGAGAAACCTGTGCCATTCCTGTTGTGTTACCCGAATGGTGGGAATGACAGTTTCATAAAGCTTACGGGAACCTATTTGGCCGTTTTTGTAACTTTCCATGGCCTCTTCCCATTGGGGTGCGGCAAACCTCTTAAAAATGGTCAACAAAACATCCTGAGAGACGGTACCGTCGAAGTCGGTTAAAAATACGGCCTGCATGTTTATTGACCCTTCACAGCTTTGATGATTACGGTGCTTTCCGGGAAAGGCGCATCCATGGAGAAGTCTTTGGACCATTTTTCTTCAAAAAACGGCAGCAGGTAGCTATGCATTTTGGCCACCTTCAAACCGTGCTGTGCCAGCTTATCCCTGAACTCTTCCTTGGTGAAGTAGCCGTAGATTTCATCCATTTCTTTGTGCCAGCCCACTTCATAAAAGTATTTGGTCAGATATTCAAAAAAATAGTCCAGTTCCACCTGCACCGCGCCGTCGGACAACTGTCTGTAGCGGGCCGGCATAACTTTATAGTCTTTTATAAAGGTGCGAAAACGCTTCCGGGTCCAGTCTTTTTTAAAGTTAACCCGCACTTTTTCCGGGGCCGGCTTTACCGTATCCCGGATAATAATGCTCCCACCCGGTTTTAACACCCGCACCGCCTCGGACAGGCTGTTATCCACTTCATGCGGTCCGCCATGGGAGTATATTTCGTGAATGGTGCTGCAATAGATTACCACATCCACCGACTCGTCGGCCAAAGGCAGATGGGTGGCGCCGGTCAGGAGCACGTCCACATTATCCAGACATCTTTTCCGGGCCGCATCGCACATTACCGGGTCTAAGTCGATGCCGGTGATTTGGCTCTTACGGAAATTATGGGCCAAAAGGTCCAAGACCACGCCATTACCGCAGCCGATTTCCACAATTTTTTCGGTGTTTCTTTCAATTAAAGGCAAAATAAGTGCTTTATGAAATTTACTGCGCTCCAGGCCCTCCATCAGCGCCTGGTACTCTGCCTGATCCTGAAATTGCTGAACAGGCTGCTGTACTTTACACTCCATAAAAAGTCTCCTAGCCTATATAATTTGTCATAAAATTTCGAACTGTTTCATTATAGCACACTTTTAAAAAAAATTGAAGATGGGGAGCTGATCCCCATCTTCTTTTGGTACAATGAATATTTTAGAATTCGGGAGGCATCTGCTGCAGCTGCTCCAGAGAAAATACCGGGCCTTCCTTGCAGACGTATTTATCCCCGATGTTGCAGCGGCCGCATTTACCAACGCCGCACTTCATCTTCATTTCCAGTGTGGTAATAATGTTCTCCGGCTGGTAGCCCATCTTTTCCAGGCTCTGCAAAACGAACTTAATCATGATGGGCGGTCCGCAGGTAACGGTAACCTTGCCTGCCGGGTCCGGATTTAATTCTTCCAGAAAGGCGGGCACAAAGCCTACGTTGCCGTCCCAGTCGTCGGAGGCCACGTCCACCGTGAGATGAACGTCGGTATCCCGCACCTTGGGCCAGTTTTCAAAGATTTCAACTTTCTGGATTAAGTCATCTGAAGACCGGGAGCCATAGATGATATCGATCTTGCCGAAATCGTCCCGGTTATCCATACAGTAATTAATGAGAGAACGCAGCGGCGCCAGGGCAATCCCGCCGGCAATAAAGAGAATGTCTTTGCCCTTCATGAAGTCTCTGGGGAAACCCTTGCCGTACGGTCCGCGGATGCCGATTTTGGTACCGGGCTCGATTTGATGCAATGCTTTGGTCACAGTCCCCAGCTCTTTAACGCTGAATTCCAAAAACCCTTTGCGGGTCGGCGAAGACGTAATGGAAAACAGCGCTTCACCTACGGGAAATACGGAAACCATGGCGCACTGGCCGGGCTCGTAGTCAAAAAAGTCGCTGCCGTCCTCGGTAACCACCGTAAACGTTTTTACATCCGAGGTTTCACGGCGGATGTCCTTGACAATGCCAATCTTGGGCAACAACGGATTACTGTTACATCCCATCTTCCGCACCTCCTACCGCATTGATAACTTCCAGAATATCCAGGTTCACCGGACATTTGCGGACGCAACGGCCACAGCCCACACAGGCGTAATCACCGTGCTGATGGGGGAAGTAGTTCAGCTTATGCATAAAACGCTGTCTTACCCGTTCCTTCTGGGTGGGACGGGGGTTATGCCCGTGGCCCATCATGGTGAAATCGGAGAACATACAAGCATCCCAGCAGCGAATCCGCTCACCGCGGTTGCCGGTGGGGTATTCCTGTACGTCGAAGCAGTGACAGGTGGGACAGACAAAGGTACAGGTACCGCAGGCAATGCAGCGCCTATAAAGCTTATCCCAGTAACCGTCTTCGAACATATTGTCCAGCTTCTCCATCACACCATCCACTGTGACTTGGGTGACATATTCTTCTTTAGCCTTCTCCTGGGCATCTTTGAGCTTGTTCTCGTCGCCGGAAGTGGCTTCGGTGAGCAGACCGTTTAAATTGGTCAGCAGGGCTTCGCCTTTTTCAGACTGGGCCACCAAAACCAACTCATCTCCCACGTCAACGCCTAAAACATCGGCGCCGGGAGCTTTGCCGGGCTCAATGTCAAAGGACTGGCAGAAACAAGTCTCATCAGGCTCGCCGCATCCCAGCGCCACCACGGTGGTCATTTCCCGACGGCGGCGGTAAGCTTCATCCACCGGATCCCCCAGATAGACCTTATCCATCATGGCAAAACTGGAAACATCACAGGGACGCACACCAAAGAGAATGGTATTTTCCCCCGCCTTGCAGGCGAAATCTTCAATCTGCAGGTCATCACCGAACTCGTACTTCAAAACCGTCTCGGTCTGCGGAAAGAAGAACTTCTTGGGGGGAACAAATACATTTAACTCGTCAAGATTTACTTCCATACCTTCCTGCCAGGAAGCAAAGTTTACGACTCCATCAGTTTCTGCGGGGACGTACAGCTTCGCCTCGGCGGAGAGAGCCTGCCACAATTCAGGCAGTTTTGCTTTAGCAATCTTTTTCATTATAGCCGCACCCCCTTAACTTTCATCAAAACCGGCCGGATCTTCACCGCGGTAAGTGCCCAGCGGCGGGTTGTCTTCCGGATCCAGGCCTGCTTCGTATTCACCAAAGAATTCATCCAGATCTTTAATCAGCTTACGGTTTAGCTCCTGCAGCGGAATGCCGGCAGGGCAAATCCGTTCACATTCTCCGCACTCATAGCAGCGGCCCGCCACATGGAACGCGCGGATTATATGATAGTTCAGTGTATCGGCCATATCACTGGCTTTACCAATCCAGCGGGGCTCCGCCTGGTCGAAAACACAGGTGCGGCAGTTACATGCCGGACAGGTGTTGCGGCAGGCAAAGCAGCGGATGCAGCGGTCAAACTGGCGTGTCCAGTATTCATACCGGTCTTCCAATTCCTGCTTTTCCACATTCTCCACCCGGGAGAAACGGATTTCGTCCACCCCTTCGCGGACGGGCACTTCTTCCCAGGCCAGTTTATCATGGACCACCGGGTTGGGATGGCGACAAGTTAGGCACTTATCCAGCAGATATTCTTCCGCCGGCACACGCTCTTCCTTACCATCCACATTTATTACCAGCTCTTCGCCGTCAAAGGTTACTTCCTTGATCTTCTTAGACGGAAAGTTGCTTCTGACTTTGTCGGCATCGGCTTTGCCGCTGCAGGGCACGCCGAAAACCACTACGCTGTCGCGCTCCAGGCGGCGGTCCTGCAGCAAACGGTTAATGCCGCGGGAATCACAGCCCTTAACGAAAATACCGACTTTTTCGTGACAGTTGTCTTCCTCTAAATCCAGCAAAAACTTTACCGGATTATAAACGCTAAACGGATCCCAGACCAGCTGTTCTACATCGTCGGGACTCTCAATGAAAGCCACCGGAGACTGCCACCAGAAATCTTTCTTGCGCCAGCCCAGAACTGCGGTTACTTCCTGCTTCTCCAGGGCATCCTTTGCTATTTGCTGAACTTTTTTTGTATATTCACTCACCGGACATCCCTCAACTTTCTGTTCGGACCGAGATTTTTGATCTCCTCCGTGACATTATTCATCACAGTGGCGAACTTCGCTCCTTCCGAACCGGAAATCCAGCGCACCTGGAAGCGCTCGGGCTCAATGCCCAAAAACTCCAGCGTCCGCTTCAGTACCGTGAAGCGGCGGCGTGTGAAAAAGTTGCCGCTGTGGTAATGGCAGTCGCCGGGATGGCAACCGGCCACCAGTACACCGTCGGCTCCGCGCTGGAAGGCGCGGATAATGAAGCTGGGGTTCACACGACTGGAACAGGGTACGCGGACAATCCGGACGTTGGTGGGGTAACTCATACGGCTGGTACCGGCCAAATCGGCGCCGGCGTAGCTGCACCAGTTACAGCAGAAGGCCACGATTAAGGGCGTATGCTCCTTTTCGTTTACAGACATATTGCATCCACCTCCGCTAAGATCTGTTCATTGGTGAAGCCTTTTAAGTTAATGGCACCGGGGCGGCAGGCCACAGTACAGGCACCGCAACCCTGACAGAGGGCGGTGTTCACTTCTGCTATCTTGCGCTTAACCGTTTCCCGGCCACGGCGCTCTTCAATGACTTTTTCTGATATGGCGCCATAGGGGCAAACTGCCATACATGACATGTCGCCGTTGCAGTACTTGAGATTAACCTCAGCCACTGTGGGGTTACTCATCAGGTTATCCTTATTGAGCAGAGAAGCGACTTTTACTGCGGCGGCAGATGCCTGAGCTACAGTTTCCGGGATATCTTTGGGACCCTGACACATACCGGCCAAAAATACGCCGGCGGTCTGGGTATCCACAGGACGCAGTTTGGGGTGCGCTTCATTAAAGAAGTTATGGGCATTGGTGGTGATGGAGAGTTTCTGGCCCAATTCTTTGGCATCGGAGCGGGCATCAACGGAGGTGGCCAGAACCACCATGTCCACAACCAACTCAACCAAAGCACCGCTTAGTGCATCCACACTTCTGACAATCAGTTTGTCGCCGTCTGGGAACACTTTGGAAACATTCCCCTTGATATAGCTGGTACCATACTCTTCATAAGCACGATTATAAAACTCTTCATAATCCTTACCCGGTGTGCGCACATCGATGTAGAAGACATGTGCTTTGGCGCCGGGCACTTTTTCGCTGAGCAAAATGGCATGCTTGGCGGTATACATACAGCAAACCTTGGCACAGTAGGGATTACCCTTTTCACGGTCACGGGAACCCACACACTGAATGAAAGCCACGTTCTTGGGCGGCTCGCCATTTGAAGGCCGTAAAATCTTGCCGCCGGTGGGGCCGGAAGCATTAAACAGGCGCTCCATTTCCAGACTGGTGATAACATCAGGATGCTTACCGTAGGCGTATTCGCCGTAATTATCCAGACTGTGGGTATCAAAGCCGGTGGACACCACAATGGCACCGTACTTATTAGTAACTAACTGATCTTCCTGATCGTAATCAATGGCATCGGCGGGACATATCTTCTGGCACACCTTACACTTGCCGGAAGTAAACCAACGACAGTTGGCACGGTCCAGGGCCGGCTTATTGGGCACCGCCTGGGCAAAGGGTGTATAGATGGCGCGACGCTGGGCCAGGCCCTCTTCAAACTCACTCTCCACCTTGGCCGGACACTTGGCCATGCAGTCTCCGCAGCCTGTGCACTTGTTCATATCCACACTGCGGGCCTTGTTGCGGATTGTTACGTCGAAGTTACCCACAAAACCTTCCACTTTGTCCACTTCGGAATAAGTGATCAGGTTAATCTTTTCATGCTGGGCCGCATCCACCATTTTCGGGGTGAGAATACAGGCCGAGCAGTCCAGGGTGGGGAATGTTTTGTCCAGCTGGGCCATACGGCCGCCAATGCTGGGCTCACGCTCCACCAAGTCCACTTCAAAACCACTCTCGGCAATATCAAGGGCTGCCTGAATACCGGCAATACCGCCGCCGATTACCAGTGCCCGCTTCTCAACAGGCATTTCATCGGCATGGAGTGCTTCGTTTCTGGCCGCTTTGGCCACCGCGGTACGCACCAGGGAAATGGCTTTATCCGTTGAGGTTTCTTTGTCTTTATGAACCCAGGAGCACTGCTCCCGAATGTTTGCGATTTCCATGTAGAACGGGTTCAGCCCGGCAGCTTCCACCGTCTTGCGGAATGTGTTTTCATGCATCCGCGGTGAGCAGGAACCGATTACCACACGGTCAAGCTTGTGTTCCTTGATAGCATCTTTAATCATGTCCTGTCCCATTTCAGAACAGGTATATTTGTTGTGGTCGGCATGCACGACACCGGGCATGGTTCTTGCCGCAGCGACCGTTTTATCAATATCTACTGTGGCGGCGATGTTTGAGCCGCACCAGCAGATAAAAACGCCAATCCTCTTCACGCTAATCCCCTCCCAAATTTAGTTTCTTACTTGGCGTACTTACGAAACGCACTAACCAACCCTTGTTGCGGCGCATTCTCCCGCACCCTGGCAGGCAGGTCTTTGGGATGGAGGTAATTGCCGCCTTTTTCCCGGATAATTGTTAAGCGCAGCGCTTCAATTACTTTGGGAATATCCACGCCCCGTGGACAGCGAGAGTCGCAAGTCTGGCAGGAAGCACAGATCCACAACGTCTTACTGTGCAGGAGTTCGTCCACCAATCCCATTTGTGCATAACGGAGCACCTGATGGGGGAAGACATCCATGGCCCAGACCACAGGACAGCCGCCGGTGCATTTGCCGCACTGGAAACAGGCCGATACCTTCTGGCCGCTGATTTCTTCCACATCCTTGACCAGGTTGCTGTTAAGTTTGTCTGTGGTGACCTTCATTTCGTTCCCTCCCTTATCTTTGCTGTGAATTAAACTTCCAGAGCTTCGGCCAGAAGCTCGGTAAAGTAGTATACAGGTAGCTTCGCATTTGGATCTTTGGTTGCTTCCTGCAATGTGTTCTGGTACTCTTCCAGGTTATACTTGCAGAGCGGGCAGGCCACCACAAAGGCTTCCGCCTTATTGTTATAAGCGGACTTTAAGATTCTGCCCACCGCAGTGGAGGCAACATCCTCATTGGCCATGGACAGATAAGAGCCACAGCATTCGGTCTTATAGGGATAGTCCACAGCTTCAGCACCGATGGCCGCCAGGAAATCTTCAATAATTGTGGGATTTTCCACATCATCAAAGTTCATTTCATCTCTGGGCTTTAAAAGCAAACAGCCGTAGTAGGGCGCAATCTTTCTGCCTTCCAGCTTTTTCTTGACTTTCTCTGCCAGCGCAGCAAAGCCTAAATCATTTTTCAGTACTTCCAGGTAATGGACCACGTCCACATCACCCATGTACTCTTCTTCCAGATACGCGTTTACTTTGCGGCGCAGTTCCCCGTCTTCACGAATCGCCTTATTTGTGCGTTTGAAGACGTTGTAACAGCCGGCACAAAGTGTCATCATTTTTTCATGAGCCGCCTCTTTGGTCTGAGCCAAAGACCTGACCGGGGCCAAGAACGGGAAAATTTCATCAGTGTTCAGAGGGTATAAAGCTCCGCAACACTGCCATTCTTCAATCTCGGTCACTTCTAGCCCCAAGGCCTTGGCAGTCGCCAGAGTGGTATCCTCATAGACTTTAGCCTTAGTCTTCAGGGTGCATCCTGGATAGTAGCTATAGCGCACCCCACCCACCTCCTATTTAAATATGATTTATGAAACACAAAAAGCGTTTTTCTAGGAACGCCCGATTCCCTTTTGATTCGACATGGAGGAACCATTCCCTTTTTTGCGAGGCTGAATTAATCAAAGAATTTAAATAAGTTTAATTTTTAGAATAATTAAACGGCTTGTGCCCCTTTTCCCGAACCGCGTGAAACATGAAGTTATTCCATACATATCCCGCCATTTCAGAGATTATGACACTTCTAAAAAGAAAACAGGCAATCTCTGGGAACGAAGATTGCCTGGCCCGACACCATGTTTTATATTTTGGAATTATTCTAATAAAAAGAAAGGAGCCAAGTGCGGTTTTTAACAAACCACTCCCTTCTTCGGTGCTGCCTACCGAAGAAAAAAGTTACATCCGCATCTTGGCTCTGATTGCGACCCACCTGGTCGCTAAAGAGGAGGAGAATAATTCGGTCGTACTGATAACTACTTTTTAAATCTTAAATTAATTATAATTTTGAAAATTCAGAGTGGCAACCATTTGGACATATTGTTGATATTGGTCATTTTGGTCATTACAGAATTGCGAATGGTCATGGGCAATATCTTACAGGCAATACATTATAAAAGGAAATTAAAATAATTTGTCGAAAGATTTAAGGCAGTTATGAAGGAGCGATGATAAATGGGCTTACCCCGACAATTGCCGCTGCGCTGGAAAATCACGCTTCTCTCTTTTGGCCTGATTGCCCTGGCGGTGTTAATCGGCGGCATGATTTTAATTGAAAACTTTTCCGCCACACTGGAAGACGAGATCGGTTCCCGGGCAATGGCTGTGGCCCGCACCGTGGCTCAGATTGAAGAAATTCAAAATAATGTTGGCACCCCCGGCGGCGATGCTGATATTCAGCCGGTGGCGGAGCGAATCCGCCTGGCCACCAATGTGGAATACATCGTGGTCCTGGATATGGACAGAACCCGCTACTCTCATCCCCTGCAGGACCGAATCGGCCAACAGTTTGAAGGCGGCGACGAAGGGCCGGCCTTTGCCGACCATGAATATATCTCACGGGCAGCAGGAATTATGGGGCCGTCGGTGCGGGCTTTTGTCCCCATCAGGGTAGATGAGGGAACCCGGCAGGTGGGCGTTGTGGTGGTGGGGATTCTGACACCCACTGTAACCGGTTTGCTCAGCGATATTCGCACCACCTTCTACTTCTCCCTCTTGTTTGCGTTAATCGTGGGCCTGGCAGGCTCCATCTACCTGGCGGACAATATCAAGCGCACCATGCATAATATGGAGCCGGCGGAAATGGCCCGCCTGATGGAAGAACGTGTCTCCGTCTTTCATGCCATCGGGGAAGGAATCATCGCCATTGACCGGGAAATGAATATCACGGTTATTAATGAAGAAGCACGGCGAATTCTCCACCTGGACGGGGAATACATCGGCAGACCGGTTCTGGAAGCCATTCCCGACTCCCATCTGCGCCGCACGGTGGAGACGGGAACATCCGAATACAACCAGGAACGCTCCATTAACGGCACGGCCATTCTGGTCTCCCGCATCCCCATTGTGGTTAACGGTGAAATCGTGGGTGCGGTGGCTACCTTTAAAGACAAATCAGAGTTGCATACGCTGGCAGAGGAATTGACCGGCGTTAAAAAGTTCATCGAAGCTCTGCGCGTGCAAAACCACGAGCATGCCAACAAATTGCACACCATTGCCGGCCTGATTCAGCTGAAACAGTATGATGAAGCCATCGATTACATTTTTGAGGTAACCGCCGAGCAGGAGGAGTTGACGCTTTTCTTAACCAAAAATATTAAAGATTACAGTGTGGCAGGACTTATCTTTGGTAAATACAGCCGGGCAAAAGAACTGCGCATCGAGATGTCCATCGACCCTCAGACTCATCTAAATGAGTTGCCGGCGGGTTTAGACAGCAGCACCGCGGTGATTATTATCGGCAACCTGTTGGAAAATGCCATGGATGCAGTTAGCGGCCTGCCTCAGGAAAAAAGAAAGATCGAGATTCTGGTGCGCAACCTGCCGGAACACTTCCTGATTCGCGTCAAAGACCTGGGCGTGGGTATTGCGCCGGAACATTTAAGTGAAATCTTTAAGCCGGGCTTTTCCACCAAAGCAAAGGAAAACCGCGGCGTGGGGCTGTCCCTGGTCTATCAGCAGGTGATGAATGCGGGCGGCGAAATCCGGGTAGAGAGTGAGCAGGACCAATTTACAAATATTGAAATACGGATTCCAAATGAAAGAAGGTCCACCTATGAAGGGAATTAGAACGGTAATTGTGGAAGACGACCCCATGGTAATGCAGGTCAACCGGCAGTACATTGAAGAAATCGGCGGTTTTGAAATAGTGGGCACCGCCGAAACCGGGTATGAAGCACTGTCTGTAATCCGAAAAATCCAACCCGACGTGGTGATTTTGGATATCTACCTGCCTGATTTGGACGGGATTCAAACCCTAAAAGAACTGCGCTCCGACAACATCCCCACCGATGTAATCCTGGTTACCGCAGCCCGGGATGTGGAGACCATCCAAAATGCTTTCCGCTACGGTGCCACCGATTACATCATCAAACCCTTTAAATTCTCCCGGTTAAAAAGCGCCCTGGAATCTTATAAGCTGTTGCACAGCAAACTGCACCGCAAAACATCGTTGGACCAGGATGAAATCGATGACTTAACCATGAACAAAACACGCATGCAGGAGACCCTGCCCAAAGGGCTAAATGAAGTTACCCTGCGTCAGGTACTCTTGTTTTTGCTAAAAAGAAAAGACCCGCTCTCTGCCGAAGAGGTGGCTGAAGGTGTGGGCCTGGCCCGGGTTACGGCCCGTCGCTACCTGGACTACCTGGAGAAAACGGGCAAATTGGCCATCGAAGCACAATATGGCTCAGTGGGACGCCCTGTTAACCGGTACCGAGTTGTTTAATAACCACAAGCAGGTGAAAAGAATGCAGACCATAACAACCTCAAAACTGCTATATGCTTTACTACTGACCGTAATGACCCTTGCCCTGCTTCTTTCCGGCTGCCAGAACCGGGCCTTGGACCTGGAACAGGTGGGGGAAGACGAGCGTATCGTCATTAAATTTTCGCATGTGGTTTCCGAGCTGACACCCAAAGGTCTGGCGGCCAGAAGATTTGCCGAGCTTGTCCACGAAAGAACCGACGGCCTGGTGGAAGTACAGGTCTATCCCAACTCTCAGCTTTATATGGATGGCGAAGAAGTGGATGCTCTGATTAACAACAATGTGCAAATGATCGCACCCGCCACCGCCAAAATGACAGAATTTTTCCCGGAATTGTTGCTTTTTGACCTGCCTTTCCTGTTTGAAGATTTTGAACAGGTACATCGCTTCATCGACAGTGAAGGAGGACAAAAGCTTCTGGATAAATTTCAGACCGACAGCATGCTTTCCCTGGCCATGTGGGATAACGGCTTCAAAGTTATGACGGCCAACCGCCCATTATATACCCCCGATGACTTTGCCGGACTACGCTTTCGTATCATGCCCAGCCGGGTGCTGGAAGCCCAGTTTGCCCAACTGGGGGCACAGACCAGGGACATGCCCTTCTCCGATGTTTATGCCGCACTGGAGCGGGGAACAGTAAACGCGGCGGAAAACCCTCCCTCCAACCTCTATTCCAAAAGGTTTTACATGGTCCAGGAACACCTGACCGTCAGCAACCATGGCTACCTGGGCTATCTTGTCCTCACCAACCAGACATTCTGGCAGGGACTTCCTGAAGATATACGCGAAATTCTGGAAGAAACCCTGGCCGAAGTTACCCAGTGGGAACGCAAAATTGCCGCCGAACAAAACAAACGGGACCTGGAACGTATTATAAACAGCGGTGAAATTGAAGTTCACTATCTTTCCGAAGCAGAAAAGGCAGCCTGGCGGGAGGCTCTAATGCCTGTCCACCAAATGTTTTTGCCCGACATTGGCACCGAACTGCTGCAAGGCACCCCATAATAAATACAAGAACCATGATTAAACTTAAAAAGAGCTCAATGCTCTTTTTTTATTTCCTTTTTATAAACAGCCAATCAGGCACCCATTAGAATCAAGCTGGCATTACATTTTTTTACATCTTTAGGGAAATAATAATCACCATTACTATCATGAGGAGGCACACAGTTTAAATGCTCTTTTCCAAACCGGAAGACAAAGCCCAAATGATTAACGTCCAGGAAGCCAATAATCTCTGGGACCTGGCCAAAGCCAATTACCTGGCGGTGGAGTTAATGCAGACCTGGGAAAACTTTGCCCACGATGCAGATTTTAAAGCAGTGATAAAAACCTTTCTCACTGACATTAAAAAAGACATCAAAACATTAGAAAAAGAGTTGAAAAAGCACGGCATCCCCGGGCCCGATAAAAACCGGGCAGCCGTAAACACCGCCATCAACACCGAAATTATGATGGATGAATATATTGCGCAGGAATTCTTTATTTTTGCCCAGGAAAATGTGGAACAGCTCTTAAGAGCCATTCGCACCACCACCACCAATGATGGGCTGCGGGCCCTGTTTTTAAAATTTGTCAATAAAGCCATCGACCGGCTGGACAAAGTTGTGGGCTACCTGAAAATGAAAGGCTGGCTGGAAACCCCTCCTCTCTACCCGCAAACTCCCGCGGAAGTAAAGGAAACCATTGCCGCCGGCGGTGTTTTTCACCTTTGGGATCATCTCACCTTTCGCTACGACAACATCAGTCAGACCGAAATCTTTCACTCCTTTGCCAAAGATCCGGAATTTAAAGCCCTTTTAAAGGTGGGGTTGCAAAAAACTTTAAAAAAACAGGCGGCCATGCTGGAAAAAGAGTTAGAACGCCTTGGCATTCCCCTGCCCAAACCGCCCAAAAACTTTGCCATGTCCGACAGTACAGAACTGTTAGATGACGACTATATGTTCCGCATCCTGCTTACCGGCATCCAGGGTGCCGCCGCTTTTCACGCCCAAGCCTTAAAGCAAAGCACCGTGGAAGACCGCCTCAGAAAAGAATTCAAAAAACTCCTCTGCGAAGAAATTGGCTACATAGATGAAATGATAAAATTCGGCAACGCCAAAGGCTGGCTCCACCCCGTCCCCCAATATAAACTCCAATAACGGTGTGGACAGAGGGACAGGTTTATCTGTCCACACCAAACATGAGACAAAGGGGACCCTCTGCGAGGACAGGCAGGTGATTTTGTCTCACGCCGTTGAGACAGGGTGCCGGCGAGGAGAAGCAACCTCACCATGCAAAAAGTTGCATGGTGAATGCGAAAAAAGGTCCGTCCCTAATTTGTAAAAAAACGCAGCCTGTTTTCAGGCTGCGTTTTGACGTTGGTTTTGACGCTGGTTTAGGCACCGGTGCTTTTTGATGCGTTGGTGCTTTGTACCGGGGCGATTTCCGGCTTGTATTCTACTTCAATGGCATCATCTGTGCCGGCATACAGCGCTTCGAAGATATCCTTGTATTTTTCAAAGACGAAGCGGCGCTTTATTTTAAGGGTAGGTGTCAGCTCTTTGGCTTCCAGTGTAAACTCATTTTCCATCAGGTAGATACGTTTAACCTGGGCAAAGCGGGGTTCATTCTGCAGCGCCTTGGCCACACGTTTGGCATAAAGCTTGCGCACTTCCGGCAACTTGAGCAGCTCGCTGCGGCTTCCGTATTGTAAACCCTTCTCCTTTGCATAACCTTCCAGCTGCTCAAAATTGGGGACCAGTATAGCCACCAGGTAATTTTTCTTATCACCCTGAATTACCGCCTGCTGAATATAACGGTCACTGGTCATCAGCCCTTCCAGAGGCTGCGGTGCCACATTTTTACCGCCGGAGGTAACGATAATATCCTTTTTGCGGTCGGTAATAAAGAGGAATCCGTCTTTATCCAGGTATCCGATATCTCCGGTTTTAAGCCAATCGCCGGCCAAAAGCTCCTCTGTGGCTTCCGGGTTATTATAATAGCCGGGGCAGTTTTGCGGACCCTTACTTAAGATCTCGCCGTCTTCATCAATGCGCACTTCACCTTGGGCAATAACCTGGCCCACCGAACCATAACGCATATTTTTCAGGCAATTGAAGGTGATAATGGGTGAAGTCTCCGTCAGGCCATAGCCCTCCAGAATCCTGATATTCATGCCATTGAAGAATTCTGCCAGTTCCCGGCCCAGCGGCGCGCCGCCGGAGATACAATACTCAAGCCGCCCGCCGATGCGCTCCCTGATAGTACTAAACACCAGTTTATCGGCCAGAGAAAACTTAAAACCAAAGAAACCGGACGGCTCTTTCCCCTCAACAAACAGTTGTGCATTCTGCCGGGCAACTCCTTTGGCCCAGAAAAAGATTCTCTTCTTTATCGGGCTGCCCGCATTTACTTTATCCATAATCCCCGCATAAACTTTCTCGTACACCCTTGGTACAGAGACGAAGAAATGGGGACGAACTTCCTGCATGTTATCGGCCAGCGTATCAATGCTTTCGGCATATGCAATGGTACAGCCCACCAGCATGGGCATATAATATCCGGCGGTTCTTTCCAGCACATGGCTTAAAGGCAAAAACGAAAGGGTAACAAACCAGTCATGGACTTCTACCCGCTCCAAAGCGTTGCGTACATTAGAGAGGAAATTATCATGGGTCAGCATAACGCCTTTGGGATTACCGGTGGTACCGGAGGTATAGAGCACCGAGGCCAGATCATCTTTTTCCACACTCTGCCACCGCTCTTGGTATACATCGGGGTTTTCCCGGGCAAACTCCCGCCCCATTTCCTGCACTTCCGCAAACTCCAGGACCTGACGCTCATCTCCCAGATTGCCTGTGATGTCGGACAGGGCATGTTCACTCTTGCTGCCGGTGGGGATAATAATTGTTTTAAGCTTGGGGATTGTATCCCAAACCTGCCAAATTTCCCGCAGCAGGTCAACACTACCCACGATAATTACTCCCGCTTCGGAGTCGTTTAGAATATGGGCAATTTGCTGTCCCCTGTTGGTGGGATAAACGGGAACATTAATGGCAGCCGCCGACAAAATGGCCAAATCGGAAATCAACCAGTTGCCCTGCGTAGTCATCATCAGAGCGACCCGATCCTTGGGCTGCACCCCCAGAGAAACAAGCCCCAAAGACAGATCTTTAACCTCTGCAGCCACTTCATTCCACGACTTGGGCGTGTAGGCACCATCCTTCTTTTCCAGAATCATGTCCTTGTCGCCAAGCTTTTTTACCTGCGCCTGAAAAACCGAGTTGATAGACTGCGTATACTCCTTGGGCCAGACTTTTTCCATAGTTTTACCCTCCTAAAAGTAAAGTGGCTGGTAGACTATTTATTGCGGCAGTAGCTGCGGAGAAATAGTTCCTTGATTATTAGAAATATTCCTAATGTTAAATTATATTACTAATTTCTCCGTTTTTTACAAAACTCCTGTCTGAAAATTTAAAAAAATTGTCCTATGGGAAATAAATTTTTTTTCA
Source organism: Dethiobacter alkaliphilus AHT 1 (assembly GCF_000174415.1). Lineage (NCBI taxonomy): Bacteria > Bacillati > Bacillota > Dethiobacteria > Dethiobacterales > Dethiobacteraceae > Dethiobacter > Dethiobacter alkaliphilus. The sequence continues at coordinate 56,933 of NZ_ACJM01000012.1, read as the reverse complement.
CAGAAGTAATCATTGAACATATTGGGCTAATTTAGTGGCCAGCTCTTTGACCTTTTCTATCTTCATTACCACCTCAAAACCCGATTGGTCTTTAAAGCGTAAAGACTCAATTTCTCCCTGTTCACTGATACTTTCTATTTTTATATGGGCCACAGAATTGCGCATACACTGCAGGAAACGGGATGCGGTTTGCTCCTGCTCAGCTATTCTCCCCCAACATATTTCCTGAGGGTCAATTCCCAAATCGGAAAACCCTATTCCCTCCTGGTGACAGACTCGATTAAAACCCCGCTCCCGGGGCAGCACAATCAGGCCCAGTAAACAGTTAATCAAAAGCGTTACCCCATAGGGCCCATCATAGTTTTCCAGGATATGCATTGTCCGGGCCACAAAATCTTTTTCCACAACCTGACGTTCCATAAATACCTCCTGCTGTCAGCAAACTTCACTTCTATAATATACAAAACCTATGCTCATATAATACGCAACGACCCCTCTTTAAGAATAAATTGACAGAAACTGCTTACGCTATACACAGAAAAATTGTGAGGACGGGGCAAAATATGTTCAGATTCTTAAAACGGAAAAAGAAAATACAACAGAACGCTGCTGCACCCCGGCTACCTGAACAGGAGCAAGCAACAGATGAGGTGGCCATCGACGATGAGGAGATAAAAATATCCCTTGTAGATATGGCGCCGCGTGATACCCAGTATCCCCTGCGTGGCCCGAAGAAACGTTTTTCGGAAAACATTGTTTATAATCTGCAATTATTACGGGAGCGTTTTTCCGACTCCAATCTGACTTTTGAACAGTTTTTAATAGGTTCCCGCACCAGAAACCGGGTTGTAATTGCGTATCTTAAGGATGTGGCACACCCCGGCATTGTGTCAGAAGTAAAAGAAAGACTGCGCTCAATACGGACAGAAGCCGTTATTGACACCAGCTATCTGGAAAGGGATATTGAGAACTCAAATATCAGCCCCTTTCCCCAAATTGAAAACACTACAAGGCCCGATGTGGTAATGTCTGCACTGTTACAGGGCAGGGTGGCCATAATCTCTGACGGAAATCCGGAAATACTTTTGGCGCCCACAACATTGTTTGACCTGATGGATACACCGGAGGATGCCAATTCCCGCTGGTTTATTGCCGCCACTTTTTTTCGTGTGGCCCGCTACATCATGTTTATCCTGGCTGCCTCGCTACCCGCTTTTTATATCGCAGTAACCACGTTCAACCCGGAGTTTATTCCGGCAGGTATTACTTTCATCATCGCCCGGGCCCGGGGCGCCGCCCCTTTTCCCGTTTATCTGGAAACATTTATAATGATGGGCGTTGTGGAGGCGGTGCGGATGATGTTAATTCGCATTCCCACTCCCATTGGCGGAAACATTGCGCTTTTTAGCGGCCTGGCCTTGGTTATTGCCGGCCTTCTCTCCAATGTGGTTACCCCCATCGTCTTAATGGTGGTGACATTGGCCATTATCTGCTCTTTTGGTATTCCCAATTACGATTTGCGCTCCACTCTGCGCATTATCCAGTTCTTCACCATGATTATGGCCACGGCCCTGGGTATTTTTGGCTTTGCTGTAGCCTTTTTTTATCTTAGCGTTCACCTGGCATCATTAAAATCGTTTGGTATCCCGTACATGACTCCGCTGGCACCATTGGAGGCCAGCGCCTGGGGACATACTATAGCCCGGAAAGGCAGCGAAAAGATGCCCCAGGATGAGACATATAAACCCCGCACTGCAGAGCAGGAGGATTAATAATTGGCTTATTCCATTTCCGATTCAGTTAATGACAAGTTAGAGCCACGCATCCTGATTGCGGTACTGATTGTGAGCATTCTGGAATTTGAAGTTTTTACTTTTTCCAGGGGTGTGGTGGAGATAGCCGGTCAGGACGCCTGGCTGTCCCTGATTATTGGGGCGGTTATTGTTTCGGTAAATACCTTTTTGTTAGTAAAGCTAATGTCCAGGTTCCCCGGCGAAAATATTTTTCATTTCAGCCCCAAAGTCTGGGGCAAGCCGTTGGGCCTGGTAATGATAGTGGGTTTTCTCTTATATTGGCTCGTTTTTCTCATAACATTGCTGGAAGACTTTAGCGTAGCCAACCAAACCTTCTTTGTCAGGGAAGCACAACCCATTATCTCCGTTATCTTACTGGTTATCGGCGCGGCCTGGGCTGTGTCTTATGGTTTTCCCGCACTGGTCAGGCTATTGCAGATTCTGCTGCCCTTTATTATTCTGCCCCTGTTGTTTATAGGGGGGCTTGCCTTGCCACATATCCAATTGGAACAGTTCCAGCCCATGCTGGCAGGCGGTATCTGGCCTGTCCTAAAGGGAGCAATTTTGGTTGCCGGCTTTCTGCAAGGTTTGGAAATAATTCTTTTTGCCGGCCCTTTTATAAAAAACCCACAGAAAGCTTTAAAACCAGCACTGTTGGGAGTTAACCTGATTATTTTCATTGCCTTAATACAGTCGGTCAACGCCATTGGTATCCTGGGAGTGGACAATATCGAGGTCTCGGTGTGGCCCGGCATTGACACCATGTCCGTTATTCATTTTCCCGGATTTCCGGTGGAAAGGTATGAGTTATTTCTGACTCTCCCCTGGCTTGTCGGCATATTCAGTACACTCTGCGTGTTTCTCTACCTTCTCTCCTATGGGATAGTGCAAACGTTTAACATTCAGCACAGAACAGTTGTCATCTACCTGCTTGCCGCAGTAATTGTGGGCGGCACCCTCCTGTTTCCCAATTATGCCTGGACTTTGCAAGCCAGAGAGCTTCTAAACATAGTAACGCTGCTCTTTATTGCTGTTATTCCCGTTCTTACCTTAATATTAGCCGTTATCCGCAAAAAGGAGGGTACTGAAAATTGATAAGAAAAGTACTTGCCACAGCTCTTATTGTTTTCTTTCTCGCCGGCTGCGGTGCGGTACAAATTGAAAACAGGGCGTTTGTTACAGCCATTGGCCTTGACCTGGCAGATGAGGGCTCTACCGGCAGATACCTGGTAACAATAGAAGTATTTAGGCCGGGCACAATGCAGTCTAATACACAGCAACCCCCGGTGATTATACTCAGCGTGGCTACAGACAACTTTGAAATGGCCCTGGAGCAATTGCAGTCCCGTTTAGCCACAAGAATTTCCCTTGCCCACTTAACCTTGGTTATAGTGGGTGAAGAGGCGGCAAAGGAGTTTGATTTCAGAGAGGTTACCGACTACTTTCACCGTCATCCGGAAATACAGATGCGGGCCCGCCTGATGGCGGCCCAGGACAAGCGTGCCCTTGATATTTTAAAAACCGAGCCACTTTATCGGGAGTATATCTCACAGGAGTTGGTGGCCATGGCGGAGATGTGGCCCTATGTGTCTTTAGCCAGGCGAAATCCTTTTTTTGACTTTGTGGCTGATTTAAGAAGAACCGGGGGGCGCGGCCTGCTGCCCCGGGTAATGAAATCAGATGAAGGAGAATTTATTATCCGCCACGGCAGTGCTGTTTTTGATAATTATAAATTGGTGGGCTGGCTAAGCAGTGAAGAAACCCAAGCTATAAACTGGCTCATGGAAGATGTGCAGGTACCGGTCACGGCAAGTTTTCAGGGGGAAGAATATAGTTATCTGACAAAAGATATCCGAACCAAAATTATCCCTGAAATAGAAGATGATAAGGTGCGGTTTCACATCAGCATTGAAACAGACGGCATTCTGCGCCAGCAACTGGGCCATCATGTTGATATGTCCGATCCTGCAAATGTCAGTGGAGTAGAAAGCGCCCTGGCCCAAACCATCGAAGGCCAGGTTCGCTCTGCCGTAGATAAAGCGCAGCAAGACTTTGGCACTGACTATCTGGGCTTTCAGTCCATTCTGCGCCGGCACCATCCCCAGGCACACCAGAGACTTGACTGGGATAAAATCTTTCCCCATATCCCCGTATCCATTGCGGTGGAGTCACACCTGAGCCGTTTTGGCAAGATTGAGTAAAATTTTAGTTAAATTGTAAAAAGAGTAATATTAAATTGCCATCTTGCTAAATCTACCATAAGAAAGACACGCATTCCGTTTCCTTAGCAGCTTCGCAAACAGTGAAGCGTTATTATTTCCGGCACAACATTATCTATTGAGGGCGACAGCTATGTTTAAAAGATTCAGCTGGCTTAAACGCCAGCAGACAAAACGGGAAGAATACAAACCGGCAGAGGAACCTGAGGTGATTGGGGAAAATGAACCCGATCCTGAGGTTTCCTTTGTGGATGTGCTGCCGCGGGACAACCAGTTTCCCCTGCGGGGGCCAAAAAAACGTTTTGCCGACAGCATTGAAGTTAACATACAGACCCTTCGTCAACTGCTGCAGGATGACAGCCTGGTTTTTGAACAGCTCTTGGTGGGTTCCAGATCCAGGCGAAAAGTTGTTATTGCTTACTTAAAAGACGTGGCTCATCCGGGTATTGTGGGGGAGGTAAAAGACAGGCTGCGTGCCATACGCACTGAATCGGTAATTGGCAGCAGCTATATTGAACGAAACATTGAAAACTCCAACCTGAGCCCTTTTCCTCAGGTTGAAACAACCCCCAGGCCCGATGTGGTGGAGTCCGGCTTATTGCAGGGCAGGGTGGCCATACTGACAGACGGAAGCAGCGAAGCACTGCTTGCCCCCACCACCTTCTTTGATTTAATGGATACCCCCGAAGATGTGCACACCCGTTGGTTTGTGGCCGCCAGCTTTTTTCGGGCGGCGCGCTATATTATGTTTATCCTGGCCGCCAGCCTGCCTGCCTTTTACATAGCTTTGGCCACTTTTAACCCCGAATTTCTGCCTACCAAGATCGCATTCATTATTGCCAGAGCCAGGGGCGGCGCTCCTTTTCCCATCTATCTGGAAGCCTTTATTATGATGGGGATTGTGGAAGCGGTGCGCCTGATGATGATTCGTATTCCAACCCCATTGGGAGCAAGTATCGCCTTGTTTTCCGGACTGGCGCTGATAATTGCCGGATTATATGCCAATATTGTCACTCCTGTGGTTTTAATGGTGGTAACCCTGACCATCATCTGCTCTTTTGGTATACCTGATTTTGATTTGCGCACATCTGTGCGGATTATTCAGTTTATTACCATGATTATGGCAACTTTCTTAGGTATTTTTGGATATGCCCTGGCTTTCTTCTATCTTAGCGCCCACCTTGTGACATTAAAGTCCTTTGGCATACCCTACATGACTCCCCTGGCACCTTTCGAGGCCAGTGGCTGGGGGCATACGTTGGCCAGAAGTAGCAGTGAGGTTATGCCGCAGGATGAAACCTATAAACCTCGTTTACCCAATGATAACGAGGAAAGTTAGAGGGCAGATATATGAGCATCAAAGATTCCGTAACAGACCGCTTAGATGTCAGGATATTGCTGATTGTGCTGATTGTTAGCATCATTGAGTTCGAAATTTTTGTCATTCCCAAAGCAACGGCACGGGTTGCCGGTCAGGATGCCTGGATAGCTATGCTGCTGGGTTCGGTTTTTATCGCCTTTAACACATTTATTCTGGTCAAACTGACCGCCAGATTTCCCCGGGAAAATTTTTTTGAATTCGGCGGTAAAGTATGGGGAAAGCCGCTAAGCTATGTGATTATCCTGGGCTATCTGGCCTATTGGTTTATATTCTTGTCCTTTTTACTAAAGGATTTTAATGTGGTAAATGAGACTTTTTTTGTCAGGGAAGCTCATCCTGCTGTTTCAGTAACCCTCTTCACCCTGGGGGCCGTATGGGTAGTTATTTACGGGTTTCCCGCCGTTGTCCGACTGCTGCAAATGATGGCTCCGTTTTTGCTGCTGCCGTTGATTATGGTGGCAGCACTGCAGGTTGTAAATATCAGGCTGGAAAATCTTCAACCGGTGCTGGGCAACGGCGTACTGCCAGTGTTAAAAGGTGCCGTTCTTTTTGCCGGGTTCTGGCAGGGGCTGGAGCTCCTTCTTTTTACCAGCCCTTTTATAAAAAAACCACAGCAGGCATTAAAGCCAGCTTTGTTGGCTGTGGGTGTGCTGACAGCATTGGCAGTTGCGCAAACCATTAGCGTTATTGGAGTTTTGGGTGTTGACCACATAGAAGTGGCCATCTGGCCCGGCATTAATGCCATGTCTGCCATAGCGTTTCCCGGCTTTCCGGTGGAAAGATTTGAGCTGTTTTTAACGCTGCCCTGGATTGTGGCCATATTTACAACTCTTTGTGTCTTTCTCTATCTCTTATCTTTTGGTATTATTCAGCTTTTACATATTCCCTACAGGAAGTTAACAGTCTTTCTCTGTGCCGGTTTAATTGTTGCGTCCAGCCTGCTTTTTCCCAACTACCCGGCAAAAATGCAGTACTTTGATGCCTTTGCTCTGCTTACCATTGTGTTCGTCCTGCTTATACCCTCTCTGACTTTAATTTTGGCCATTATCCGCAAAAAGGAGGGCCATGAGATTGAATAGATTACTGCTTGTTGTACTGCTGACTTTATTATTGATCCCCGGCGGGTGCGGCACGGTACAGATTGAAGACAGAGCTTTTGTAACTGCCATCGGCTTAGATACAGTGGGCAGCGGAGAGGATCTGCGGTATCTGCTTACAGTGGAAGTTTATCGGCCCGGCATGCTGCAGGCACGAATCCAGGACTCACCCAGTATTATACAAACGGTGGAGGCGGAAAATTTTGAAAAGGCTTTGGAGTGGCTCCAGGCAAGGCTATCGCGGATCATCACCCTTTCCCACCTCAGAGTGCTGGTCATTGGTGAAGAGGCAGCAAAAGAAATTAACTTACGGGAAATCATTGATTATTTTGAAAGACATCCGGAAGTACAAATGCGCATTAAAATTTTGACGGTCCAGGACGGACAGGCCATGGAACTGTTAAAAACAGAGCCCCTTTTTGAAGAATTTATCTCGGAAGAGTTAATCGAATTGACGCAACAAGCAGGCTATTTGCCTTTGACGCACAGAAACCCGTTTTTTAAAGTTCTGCAGGAACTGAGAGTAACGGGAGGCCGCGGGTTATTGCCCAGAGTGATTACCACAGAGGATGGCAACATAGCTATCCTGCATGGAGGCGCAGTGTTTAATGACTATAAACTGGCCGGGTGGCTAAGCAGCAAAGAAGTCCACGATGCCAACTGGATTCTGGGAGGCGTGCAGCGCACCAGCGAAAAGGTCGAATTGGAGGACGGCACCTATACTTATTCCATGAGGCGCAGCAGAATTAACATTATCCCCCATGTGGAGCAAGAGCAGGTGCGTTTTACCGTTAAGATTGAAACAGAGGGAATCGTCCGGCAGCAGCAAGGACGGCAGCTTGATCTGTTGGAACCTAACAATATTGCCAAACTGGAAAAGGCATTAAGCAGTATGGTTGTCGAGAATGCGCAAAAGGCCATTGTTAAGTCACAACAAGATTTTGGCATCGATTATCTGGGCTTTGGCCGTGCTTTAAGAAGACATAACAGACAATTCTATGACCAAATTAACTGGGAAGAAATGTTTCCTTCGGTACCCATTGATCTTGAGGTGAATACGAAAATCACCCTTACAGGGAAAACATGGTAGACTGCAAAACGCACCTCCTGTTTGGAGGTGCGTTTCTTACAGCATCCATTTACCACGGTAACAAACATTCTGGAATTTCAAACACGTCTCCTGGGGCACCCGGCTGCCGATTCGCACTGATAAGAGGTTTGCCGGGTGGCTGCAGATATCCGGGTCATCGGTTAATGTGGTCTTAAAACCGCTTCTGTCCAAAAGATTCTCCATTACTCTGCGGTACTCCCAGGGAGTAAGATTGGAGCCCCGCAGGTCCCAGAACCAGTAGCATTCCATGCTGACAATAATTTTGTCTTCCATATAGTCGGTATAAAAGGGGATTTTCACCAGTTCGCCGGCAATACCCGTTTCCCGCCACTGGGAGGAAACCTCAATTGCCCCCAACTCCAGCAGACATAGGATGCCGGACTGGGCCCACCTTTCGAATTCGGGATAGTGGAAAGTAATATAACCTACTATTGTGTTTTCATGGCAGGCAATAAAGACCTGGCCTTCCGGCAGGTTGGCAATATCCATGAGGGCCTGGTGCTGTTGCTGCGGTTGGCGAAACTTGGTGAGCCCTTCACACATGATAAAACGGTTAATTGAATGAGCTGAAACCGGTCCCATCAGATTAATAGTGCCGCGCTCTGTATATAAAGTGCGCTCTGATACGTCATGCTGCACCTGCTTAAATATTCCCGTTTCCAATTGCCTGTTAACCTGCATAACTCTCACTCCGTTTTTTGATTTAGACAGCAAACCATACCTTTCTAATTTCAATTATATGGCCTGCGCAGCATTTGTGCAATATTTCACAAAGTAGTTGTAATATTAAAACAATTTAAACTTCTAATTCCAATAACCACTATACCTAAGGGTATTATTACAGGAATTTTATAATTTCCGTATTAACCGACAGCATGCAGCAAAATTTTTGCGAAGCCTATTGTATAATGGAGATGCTTGTACTACAGACTGGGAGGAATGCGCTATGCCACTGACTCATCTCTATCCGGCAAAGAAACTCACCGTTCCCGTTGATTATATGTTCTGGCGCTCCCATGCCCACTTTCTTTTTGATAACATAGCTGCGGCTGTGGTTGCTGTGGATACAAGCGGCTATATTACTATTTTTAACAGTGAAGCAGAGCAGGTATTTAACAGGCACGCTGAAGATGTATTGGGCATGCCGCTGCAGAAGGTCTTTCCCAACCTGCCTTCCCACGAATATTACCTGTTAAGAATATTAAAAACGGGCAAAGAACTTAAAGATGCGGAATTTAGCTACTGTCCGTATACAAGTCAGGAAGGAATCTTTAGCCACAGCGTTGCCTTGGTGAAAGGCCAGCATGGTACTGTTGACGGTGCCATTTGGCTGCGTAAAGACCTAACCTGTGAGCGCCGGTTCCAAAAAGAAGTTAACAATGTGGAAATCCAGGCCATTGTAAGCCAAATTGCCGCCGGCACCGCCCATGAAATAAGAAACCCTCTGACCGCAGCCCAGGGGTATATCCAGATGGCTAAACAGCAATGTCCTCCCGAAGTTCAGGAATACCTGGAAATTGCCATGGAGGAGATGAATCAGATTAACCGGACCATTACCGAATTTCTGGCCTTTATCCATCCCGGTGAGGAGGGCCTGCAGTTTATCTCCCTCAACAACCTGCTGGAGGATTTGCTGCAACTGATGGAAAAAGTGGGTACCATGGTCAATATTGAATTTATCGCCCATCTGGACAACAATATTCCCCTATGCCTGCTGGATTCCGAATTGATGAAGCAAGCGGTGCTCAATGTACTGCGCAATGCCATTCAGTCCATGCCGCAGGGAGGACGGCTCAGTGTTTACACGTCCTTTCGCCGGGATACAGATGAGGTGATGATTGACATTGCCGATACAGGCGCAGAAATTCACGCCGATGTCCTGGACCGTATCTTCAAACCCTTCGTTTCCATGAAAGTAAATTCGCCGGGACAAGCCCTGACGCTGGCCAACCGCATAGTGCAGCATCAGGGTGGCTATATGCAGGTCTGCAGCAAAAAAGACCGGGGCACCTCGGTTAAAATATTTTTTCCTGTTTGCAAAAGTTAAGCCTGTCACGTTTCATGTGACAGGCTTTTCTCCAGGACCAACAACCGCTGGGTGTTGGTTCCCTTTTTATTATTGGTGACTGCAAAACAATGAGCCAGTTTGGTAAACTGTTGTTTTTGGATCAGCACCTCCATTAACTGCAATCCACAGCGGTTCTCTGCAATAATTTGGGTTACAGCCTCATCCAGATTGATTTTTTCCCCGCCACAGAGTACCTCCCCCACCTCAAAAACGCAGATTCCCCCCACCCGCAGTATCCTGCCGATTTCCAGCAGCACGTGGGCCACAAAGCTCTTCCAGACCCTGATGCTGGCTGTCTGTGTTATCCTCCCCTTTAAAATGCTGGGGTCAATGTTTAAGAACCAATGCTCCAGCCAATTGTCATGAACATAGTTTACGCAATTTAAAAACGGCGGGGATGTGACAACCAAATCTACACTGTTATCCGGCCAGGGAGATAAATTGCGGGCGTCGCTTTGCAAATAGCGGTTTTGTGCGCCGGATTGCCGGATAGCCTGCAGGCAGTTGTCTTTTAGGGCACGGCGTGCTTTGGCTATAATGCGCGGTGCCACGGCCCGGTAAGGCGGCTCTTCTCCCCGCTTTTGATTGATGCGCCGCTGGGCCTCGGGCAAAACGGAGAGCTGGGGCATGCTGTAAGCGGAAAAAAAGCCTGTTGAATGGCCATGCAACCGGGAGAGGGCCAAAAGTTGAACAAAGCGTGATGTTTCGCTTTCTTCCCTGCTTATCGCATCTTTTAAAAGATATAATTCACGCAGAGTATCTGGATGATAGAATGCCAGCAAATCTGAATCAGGCTGCAAATCAATTTTTTTTTGCCAGTTTATGTCCCCCAAAAAACTCTCAATCTCCGGCAAACTGACCGGACTGCATTTGGCCCGGGTAATACAGATAGCCAGTGGGTTGGCATCATTAACCCAGGCAGAGCGGCCCAATAGATTGGCCTGCAAGGCGGTGGTCCCTCTTCCGCAAAAGGGATCGGCCACAACATCGCCGGCCTTGCTGTATTTGCGGATGCAATAGTCCGGCAGCTCCGGCTTAAATGACGCCCGGTATGAAATCACATAATGCAGCGAATGCATCTGTCTCTGTTTTGCCGTCCACAATTCCCCTTCCCTTACCCGGGGTCCGGGAGGTGAGATGGTTTTCGTCAAAGGCATCCCTCCAGATTATCTATCTGTAGATACCTATGACAAAAACACGTGAAGTTTGTCAGAAAAAAGAATATAGTTTATACTACAAGCAGAGTATTTTAAGGAGGTGCTTACGTGAGCGAAGAGATGGAACAGGAAAGCAGGGAACCGGCTTCCTATGAGCTGCCCTGGCCCAGGGAACTGTCCCAGGGTCTGGCACCGGGTCTGCTCTGGGCCGTAACCAGCTTTTTTCTGTTTTTGGTATATTTCTGGTATGGTGTGGCTTCCCTTGCCCTTATGTTTATTTTCTTTCAGACACAACGCAATACACCGGTGGGTAGAGCAAGGCGCTTTTACGTCCAGGGCAGGCAGGAATACCGCAAAAAAAACTACACAGAAGCCCTGGAAAATTTCCATAAAGCGCTGGAAATCAAGCCGGATGCCACCGTTATCTATCCTGTAATCGGTGATTTATATTTTTTCAGGGAGGAAATTGCCAAAGCAAAAAATGCATATCAGGACTATTTCCGCCGGATGCCGGAAGACCATGATATGCGCATCTGGTATGCCGGTAAATTTCTGGAAAGGGGCCAATTTGCAGAGGCCGTCAAAGAACTGAAAAAACTGCCCGCAGAAGTTCGCCGTACGCCCCAGGTTGTAAACCTGTTGGCCTTGTGCCTGTTAAAATCGAGTCAAAACAAAGAAGCGATACAGATTCTGGAACCGGCAGTGCGCAAAAACGAGAGTGACGACGAGCACCTGCTGACTTCCCGCTATTTTCTGGCCAAAGCCTATCTGCAGGACGGTCAGAAAGAAACTGCCCGTTCCCTGCTGCAGAAACTGGAAGAAGAACATCCCGGACTGGAAGATGTGCCGCAGTTGCTGAGCTCATTAAACAAATAAAGGCACGCCCGCCGGCGTGCCTTTTTATTGTTTCCGCTAAGGAAGACTACTTTATTGTTTTATAGAATCAGACCGGCGCATAAAAACATATATCAGGCGGTCTACCCGTTCACTTTGTTGCAATGTTCTTTGGTCACCGAAGCCCCACTGAGATGCAAACTTATGCAACCTTTCTCGCTCACGATCTATCAGGGCAAGCATAACATACCTCCTTAGCATTTTTATATGCATCTTACTTAATTTACCTATTACGACAAGCTTTTCTAATTTCCTGCACCCCATTAACAACTTTTAACATTTTTCGCAAAATTGTCAAATTTATTCTTCTACGGTAAAATAATAACATGGTTTGCAACACAGGGTATAAATAATTTCTTAACGCTTGCGAATGAGAATAAAAGGAGTCTGTTCCGTGCCCTGTCCCGCCGGATTATCCATAATCAGCTCTGCCAGAAACTGCTTGTCGTATGGGATATCATTGCTAACGCCCATAACTTCCACACCAATGTTATTTGCATCTACAATCATACAGTCTATGTTGTATTTTTCCCTAATGTCCTGGCAGACTTTATCAGGATCAATGGGTCCCAGCAGTCCTTTATCACCATAATATTCCCAGCTCACATCATTGAAACCGTCTATGGCATTGATGTTATTGCCCAAATAGCTGTAAAATATGCCGCGCTTGCCAAACAGCTTACCTATTGCCGATAAAAAGGCGGCAAACAGTACTTTCCACGGGCCGCACAGGTCAATGGTTGTCTGCATTTTAAGCAGATTACCCGGTCGTTCACCCCGCGGTGTTTTCATAACAAACTTAGCTAAAATTTTGGCCAACAAGCCTATCTTTACGCTACTTTTGTACAATACATTTCCCTGGCACAGCGTTATAATTTTCTCGCTTATAGAAAGTATGTCTCCGTCCTGATAATAGGGCAGCACATACTTTTCAACCAGTTCAAAATAATCTTCTCCCACTTCCACAAAATGAGTGCGAATCGGATATCTTAAAAAGACTTGTCCATCAACTTCCCGGGTCAGTTCCCGCCCGGCATTTGGTTTTAATTGGGCTACAGCCTCTGCTTTGCTCATCTCGTCACCTCAACACACTCACTTCGACCTTATTCACCAAAATCCTGCGACCGGTTATGTAAAGTTATCACAGATAATGTTTCCAATTGAAGTGCTGGTCATACCCGACCCGGAAAAAGAAGCAGCGGCTCAAACAAGTTGAGCCGCTGCTTTAGGTTAATATAGAAAAACTGTCAACAGGATAATAGATAACCCGAAAATTCCTGTGCCGATGTCAATCAAGACAATGTGACGTCCTTTGTCCTTGCTGAGCATTTTGGCCACCGCTTGCTGAAAGCGATTGTAATCAAACAATAGTACAATTCCTTTGACGGCCGTCAGGGAAAACAGGACGGTTAGAATAATAGAGTTGTCAACTCCCGCGGTAAAATGTTGGTACCAGGTAAAAGCCACCAGCAACAGACCCGCTACCGCCACCGGAACAATCCACGTTGGGCGTTTGGCACTGTAAGTTTTGGCAAGAAATTTGTTCTCATCCCAGGGAAGCAGATGCATGTAAACAGGTTTCAGCCCTGTCGCCAGGCCAAAAATCCAACCAAGTACGGAAAAATAATTCACCTCTGTCACCTCCTAATAAACGAAAATCCCCAGAGAAATAACGGCTACTCCCATAAACAGCACGGCGATATTGATTTTATTTAATACACTCCGGTCCACCGTCAGAGCATGAATAACAAACTTACGAAACTGCTGATAATTAAAAAGAACCTGAGAAGTCTTAATCAGCGTTAAAGAGATAAACACGGTGATTATCAGGGAATTTGGCACACCCGCTGTAAAATGCTGGTACCAGGTAAAGCCAACCAAGAGCAAGCCCAACACAGCCACCACCCATACCCATTTAGGCTGCTTTTCGGTGTAGGCAGTATTTAGTTCAAAACTGTTCCAGTGTTTAGGGAAAAGATGCATGGCCGGGCGGGTAAGTATCATCACAGCACCAAAAACAAAGCTCAGGCCCTCAAAATAATTCATTGTTTTTCCTCCTTATTTCCTGGCGCTGCCAGGCCGTTTTGCAAAAAATCAATAATCTGACCCACTTCTTGCTGCAGTTCTTCTTCGTCCATCTGTAGTAATTCATTGTAATCAGGATAGAAGTCGGTGAAGTTTAACATTACAAAGCGCAGGACCCGCGTAATAAATTTACGATCCAAATCACTGCGTAATTCTCCGTTTTTGATGGCGTTAGTAATCATGCTATTCATATACTTATCAAACTCAACGGTGAACCGCCCCCAGATTTTTTGTTTCAGAGCACCATCGGGCATATCCTGCAGCTGCTTATTAATCAGATGATAGCGAGGATTTTCCCGGGCAAACTGCACAGCCGTATTTAACTGTAATGTCAGGGTTTCAAACATGCTCAGCTCTTGAACGGGGCGCTTTAAATCCTGCAGGGCCGCAGCCAGGAACCTGCTTTTCTCTACCATTATAATCTCCATCAGATACAGATAAAGATCTTCTTTGTTATGAAAATAATGATACATGCTCCCTTTGGAAATGCCGGCTTGTTCTATAATACTGTTTAGTGAAGCAGTCTTAAAATCTCTTTTGGAGAACTCATCCAAAGCTGCTTCCAAGACCTGTTTTTGCTCCTGCTGCGAAAGGTTCAAAAAACCCTGCTTCACCACTTCAATCACCTCTCCTCAATTTCTTAGACCACACGGTCTAGACTGCCTAGTCTAATTGTAGCATGGGCAGTTTTAACCTGTCAAGTAAAAAATTAATCAAAGATCCTCAGTACAGGCAGTTTTTAGTCCTCATCACAGAAGAAAGGCACGCCGAGGCGTGCCTTTGACTCAATCATTTATTCCATTATCTTTTGTCAGTATCTCCAAAAATTCGTTGTCCGGGCGGACTCTCCAGACACCGTTTTCCTGCAGCACTTGAAATTTACTGTTTTCCAGAGAAAGATTTCCTTCTGAAAACTTAAGTTCCGCTGACAGGGTAAACTCAACATTATCCCCGGCAGAGGATTGGTTTGTTATTTCATAATCCTCCAGGGAAGCAGTGTGGCTGTCAATCCATTCCCTAAATTCTGTATGATCCATGGTATTGGTGGTGGATTGCCAGGCATAGGCTTCCCGCCACCGGGTTCTTCTCATGGCTTCCAGATAATCTTTTAGCGCTTCTTCTGCGGTGCGACCCAATTGATCATGCCCTGCTTCCCTGCGCTCTGACTTTTTGGCCTCTTCTCTCTGTGCCGCTTTGTCGGCAGGAAGGAAGGCATCTTTATGGTAACGGTTTGCGGCGTTCCAGATCAAATATTCGTCAATGCCCAATTCCAGTGCAGCATCAATCTGTTCCCGCACCTGCTCGGCGCCGTAACGAATGTGGCCCCGCACCCAGGTTGCGGTAAAGCTTTGCAGCCAGGGGCGGATAATTCCGGGGTTTTCCAGTGGAGCATTACGCTTCAGAGCATCTTCCAACGCCCTGGTTACCGTCCCTCCCGGGTTGGCATCAGGAACGGCAAACCCAAAATAGCCGGGGCCGTAGTGACTGGGATAAATCATGGGAGAGATGATTTCGGTAAGTGGCGCTATCCTTTCCCAACTCTGTCCGATTCGGTCCGAATCACCCCAGGAGGTGGAGATAACGCCGAAAACGTCGGCGGAGATATGCACGTTATACTCTGCGAGCTCCTCACGGGCATAAGCCAGGAACGCTTCAATGGCTTCGTCCCTTTCTTTTCCTTCTGAACCGGGGAAATTTGCTTCCTCATCCACTCGCCGGGCATTTTCGGGGAAACGTACATAATCAAATTGTATTTCTCGGAAGCCGTGAAGCGCCGCTTCCTTGGCAATGGCAATGTTGTAATCCCAGACATTTTTGTCATATGGATTAACCCAGCCGTAGCCGCTCCGATCACGCCATACGCCGCTACCGTCTTTCTTCTGGATAGCCCAGTCGGGCTGTTTCTCCGGCAGGTGGGGATCACGAAATACCACTACCCGGGCAATGGGATATACATCATGTTCATTTAGTGTTTCCATTAATGCGGAAATGTCCCTAATGGGAGTGGCACGGTTTGCCCCCACTTCTTTGACAATTTCTATTTCACTGTTGTAGGTCATCAGGCCGTGATCATTTTTTACATCTATAACCATGGTATTTAACTCGGTATTATCCAACAAATCCAAAAGTTCGGCGAACCTGCCGGTACCGCCCGCCGTGTTTCCCGTCACATAGATTCCCTTGGCCTGCACATGCGGATTATCTGCCGGTTCATCTGCCGGCAGCGGCACAAAAAAGTGACCCAGTTCTTCCTTCAGCGCTTCTTCCCGCTGACGCCGTTCTTCTGCCCGGGCCTCTTCAGCAAGCTGCCTTTCTTCCTCTTCGGTGAGCCCTTCTTCTTCAGGCTCCTCTGTGTCCTCCTCCTGCTCCACAGGATCTTCCACCCTGGAAAAAGTCTCTTCCACACATCCGGAAAAGAGTAATGAAAAGCCCAACAGTACCACCATAAGTATTAGAATATATCTCCCCGTTTGCAATGCCGGTCCCCCTCATAATTTCTTACCTATACTCTATGTCAGTGGGATGAAATTGTCGAACCTTCTGTGGCTCAGACAACGGCGCTGCATGTCCATATATAGACATCTTGTCCACCTGAAAAACAGAAACGGCGTTTTAATAGAAAAAAGAGAGGAGCAAAGCTCCTCTCCATTAACTGGTTTGAGAACCGGGACCGCCGCCGCAGGGCTTTGACGGATTCTGGTACTTTAGCGAACATTCTTCACACATTTCCACTCCGTTTACTTTGTAAACCTCATCTTCTTTAACTTCAACATTGCACTTTTCACATTCTGCCATGCTAACAACCTCCTCAACGTTTCTTCAAATTGTAACCCAGATCTATAAACTTTTAAATACTTTGGCGTGCATTGTAATACTTATGAAATAGACTGACCTATAGACTTGTCTTATACTTGAATTCAAAGGCTTACATAGTAAAGCGCCAAAGCGCTTTTTTTCGCTCTACCGGAGGTGGACAAACAAACATGGAGAAACATTGGCATCAACTTGATAGCACAGAAGTTTTGAACAAACTTGATACCACAGAAGAAGGGTTGTCCACTGCAGAAGCCCAAAAACGTTTACAGGAATACGGAAAAAATGAACTGCAAGGAAAATCCCGGGGGCCGCTGCTGCGTTTTTTGCTGCAGTTTCATAACCCCCTTTTATATATTTTAATGGTGGCCGCAGTTGTGGCCTTTTATCTGGGTGAATACCTGGATATGTGGGTCATTCTGGGAGTAGTTTTGGCCACCGCTGTTATCGGCTTCATTCAGGAAGGAAAAGCGGAATCGGCCATCGATTCACTGCGGGAAATGCTGGCTCCGGAATGTACTGTGCTGCGGGACGGAAAACAGACCACCATTGTCAGCAGTGAGCTGGTTCCCGGTGATATAGTTTTGTTGGAATCAGGGGACCGGATCCCGGCGGATTTGCGCCTTATTGAAGGCAAGAACCTGGCTTTGGATGAATCTGCCCTAACCGGAGAATCAATGGCGGTAAAAAAGCAGTATGATAAGCTGGACAAGGAAGACCTGGTCCTGGCGGACCGCAGCAACATGGCCTTTAGCGGCACCGCGGTGGCCCGCGGTGTGGGTAAAGGAGTAGTGGTGGCCACCGGTGTTAAAACTGAAATGGGCAAAATATCCAAGTTTGTTTCCGGCCCTCAGAAGTCGGATCCACCCATCATGCGCAAAATCAGAGAATTCACCAAGGTAATTATGGTGGGCATAATTGCTCTGGGTGCCGTTAACCTGTTTGTAGGCCTGCGTTTTGGCTTTGAAGCCGGCTTTGTATTCCTGGTCTCGGTGGGTATGATTGTGGCCATGGTCCCGGAGGGACTGCCGGCCGCTTTGGTAGCCGCATTCTCACACGGGGTAACTAAAATGGCCAATTGCGGTGCCCTGATCCGTAAACTGCCGGCAGTGGAGACGCTGGGTGCAACCACCGTTATCTGCTCCGATAAGACCGGAACGCTGACTAAAAATGAAATGACCGTTAAAGAAGTGTTCTGCGGCGACAAGAATTACGCCGTCTCCGGCACAGGATACAGTCCTGAAGGAGAATTTTCCCGGAATGACGATACCTTTACAGATTTGGATGGCCACACGGACCTGCAACAAATCCTTCTGGCCGGGCTGTTGTGTAACAATGCTGTTTTGGAAAAAGATGAAGAAGATAAAGATAAGATTCAGGGAGATCCCACCGAAGGAGCCTTGCTGGTGGCAGCGGCCAAGGCTGATATCTCCTCCTCTGCAAAACGGCAGGATGAGCTTCCCTTTGAATCGGATCAACAATATATGGCCACTTTGCACCACCGGGATGATGACGCTCTGCTGATTGTCAAAGGTGCTCCGGAAAAAATTATTGCCATGTGCCACCGGAAGCTGGTGGACGGAAATGAAGAGGATTTTGATGGTGACTCTGCGGTAAAAGAGGCAAAACGGATGGCCTCAGATGCTTTACGGGTCCTTGGTTTTGCCTGGAAAAGAGTCTCCAAAGAACAAACGGAGATCTCCGCAGACGATCTGCAGGAATTAACCTTTTTGGGACTGCAGGGAATGATGGATCCACCCCGTGAAGAAACAATGGATGCGGTGCGCAGATGCCGTGACGCAGGTATTCGTATTGTGATGATTACCGGAGATCATGAAAGCACCGCCCGGGCCATCGCCGACAAATTACACATCGGCCATGATGAGAAGCGGGCAATATCCGGTGAAGAAGTGGCGGCCATGGATGATGACCAGCTCTTTACCGCCGTAACCGACTATTCGGTGTTTGCCAGAACATCTCCGGAACATAAATACCGGATTGTGACACAACTGCAAAAGAACGGCCATATTGTTGCCGTTACCGGGGATGGGGTAAACGATGCCCCGGCTCTAGCCAACGCCGACATCGGCATTGCCATGGGGGTCACAGGAACACAGGTGGCCAAAGATTCTTCAGACATTGTTTTAACCGACGATAATTTTGCCAGCATTGTATCCGCCGTGGCGGAAGGACGGCACACTTTCAACAACATCTGGAAAGTGATTCTCTTCTTGCTGCCCACCAACGGCGGCCAGGGACTGGCTATCCTGGCGGCAATTTTGCTCTCACCGTTTTTACCGGTTTTCAGTGAACGGCTTCCCGTGGAGCCCATTCATATCCTGTGGGTAAATCTGTTCATGAGCATTTCCTGTGCCATACCTCTGACCCGGGAACCTAAGGAAAAAGGGCTCCTCAAACGCCCACCCCACGACCCGGCGGAAAAACTGGTGAATAAGGTGTTTTTACGCAAGGTAAGTATAGTTTCTGTGGTTTCCGCTTCGGCGGCCATTATTATGTTCTTGCTTTACAACAACGGTGTGTTTGCCGAACCCGACGTCCCCACCTTTGCCCAGGCTCAGACGGTGGCCTTTACCACCATTATTCTGGTGCAAACCTTCTACCTGTTTACAGCACGCTGGATTGAAGACTCAGCCTTTAAGCACAGTCTCTTTAGTAATCCTTTTCTCCTGCTGGGTGCGGGAATCACCATACTTTTTCAGCTGCTTATCGTCTATGCAGAGCCACTGTTTGGCTTTAGCCCATTGCGTACCGAACCATTTCCTGCCCATGTCTGGCCATACATTCTCCTGGCCGCCTCTCCCGGCTTTTTCCTCATTGAGCTGGAAAAGTTATATATCCGCGCAACGAAAAGCAACGCAGCCCATTAGGCTGCGTTACTTTTATGCGTATGCGCAGGAAAATATTAAATTTCATGGCCTGATCCCAGGCCGTGGAGGAAAAAGTCCATAAGTTCTTCGGTAAAGTTGGAAGCAGGGGCGGGACTTTCTTCCAGAAAGGCGTTGCCCCACAGGCTCATTAAGCTGCCCAGGACAGACTGGGCTACTACCTCAGCAGATACCGGTCTGAATTCCCCGGATTCAATGCCTTCAGACAGGATGGCAGAAACAAAAGCATTGAGCTGTTCCCGCTGTTGACGCAGCAGGGCTTTAAATTCATCCTGGGGCAACCAGTGCTCTGAGCCGAGGATTCTGGCCATAGAGCCGTGGGTCTCAATAAAATCCAGTTGGTAGTCAAAAAGGAGTTGGAGTTTATCCTTCACAGTCTTACCCTTTTTGCACCGCTTTGGCCATTTCATTATGATAGGCGCGGGAAGAAGCTTGCAGCATCTGAAAAAAAAGTTCATCTTTGCTGCTGAAATATTCATAAATGGTTCCTTTTCCCACACCGGCGCAGGAAGCAATATCATCTATTTTGACCTGGTGATAGGGGTGCTGACTGAAAACTTCCGTTGCCGCCTGCAGAATACGAATCTGTTTTTCTTTCATGTGGTCACCTCAGTCCAGATCCCGGGCTGTGGCAAAGAGCCACTGCTGATACATTAAATAACGGTCATAGCGGACATGGAGCAGTTGTGTCTCCAGCTCCAGCAATGTGGTCTGCGCCCCGGTCACTTCCATCTGTGTGGTGACACCGGCCTCATACCGCAGACAGGCCAGGCGATAGCTTTCCTCTGCCGCTTTAACACTCTTTTCCAGAGCCTGTTCCTGTTTTTTCAAAACTTCCATACCGCTGTACAGCTGACGAACCTGGAGTTCCACATTCTTTTTGGTTATCTCCAGATTAAGCCGGGCCTCTTCCAAATCCAGTTCTGCCTGACGGTGAACGGCGTCTTCTTCAGAAAAGTTTTCCTGTACATATTCCAGCTGTGTTTCCTGCAGTTCCACCTCACCTTTTGCCTGCTCTATTTCAATGCGTTTTTTCAAAGCCGACGACAGTCCGGACTCTAAATTGGGCCTGCCCGGCTTAGGAACAGACTGCAGTTCAGCTACACTGAGACTGGCGTCCAACCGGCGTCCCAGGGTATTGTTTAACTCCAGGGCCGCCAGCTCTACCTGGTTTTCTGCCGCCAGCAGGGCCGCTTGTGCTGCGGCTACCTGGGCTTCGGCGCCAAGAACGTCGCTTCTGGGCGTCATCCCATGGTTATAAGAAACTGTGGCCAGGCGCACCATCTCTTCTGCCCGCTGCAGGTTTTGTTTGGCCAAGTTCTTATTTTCCCGGGCTTTTTGTACTTCCAGGTAGTTTTGGCGGGCCTCAAGAATTACCTGGTTACGTACCAGGTCACGGGCCAACCTGGCCATTTTTTCTCCCTGCTCGGCCTGCGCCGGCAGCAAATCAAGGAGCTGCTCCACATCCGGTGTCAAAAGACCTTCTTCCCGGAGGCGGTCAAGGATTGTTTCCGATTCATCGGCCTGTTCAGAAGCCCGCTCAGCCCGTTCCACATTAATCTCGGACTGCCGGATAGCAGGGTTCTGCTCAACGGCCAGCTGAGATGCCTGCTGCAGAGTGAGGTTTTCCACCGCCACCGCTGCAGTAACCCCGGCTAACAAAAGTATAATTAACGTTACAGTCATCCTTGTTTTCATGCCGATACCTCCCCGGGAGCACTTTTCTTTTTTTTGAAAAACCGTGTCCCCATATCTTCCAACAAACTGTAGATCACCGGCACCACCACCAAAGTCAGCACGGTGGAAGCTGCCAGGCCGCCGATGACCACCGTGGCCAACGGTGCAGAAGTTTCCGATCCCGAGCCAATCCCCAGAGCCAGGGGAAACATCCCCAAGATAGTGGTTAGTGTGGTCATCAAAATGGGGCGTAAGCGTATAGGGCCGGCCTGATAAATGGCCTCCCGGGTTGACAAACCCCTCTCCCGTAACTTATTAATATAATCCACCAAAACAATGGCGTTGTTTACCACAATCCCCGCCAGCATAATAACGCCGATAAAGGCAGGCACATTTAGCGTTCGGCCTGTTATTACCAAGGCCAGGACAACGCCGATAAAGGTCTGCGGCAGTGCAAACATAATGATAAAGGGATGCAAAAGTGACTCAAACTGAGCTGCCATAATCATATAAACCAGCAAAACTGCCAGCGCCAGAGCCATCCAGAGCGAATCAAAGGAGTCTGCCATAAGCTCCTGCTCACCGGCATACTCAATGGAATAGCCCGACGGCAGTTCCATGTTATCCAGCTGACGCTGGATATCGGCCATTACCGGGCCCAGGGCCCGTCCGGCCAGTTGGGCCGTTACCCTGGCGCTGCGCACCTGGTCGTCACGGGAAATGCTGACCGGTCCGGTAGCCCGGGCAAAGTCGGCCACCTCTCCTAAGGGAATACGGGAGCCCGCGGGGTTTACAACCTCTATATCCTGCAGCATGCTTATGCTTTGGCGCATCTCTTCCGGCACAAATAGACGCACATCCAACTCTTGGCTGCCGGTACGAAAACGGGTCACAACCTGACCGCTGAGGGCGGTGCGCAGGGTGTTGGCCACAGTGATGGACTGCAGTCCGTATGCGGCTGCCTTTTCCCTGTCAACGGTTACCTGCAGTTCAGGCCAGCCCCGATCAAAACTGGTGGCAGCTTCCCGGGTTCCCTCCACGCCTTCCACAATCAGGCGGATCTCCTCGGTAAGATGCCGCAGCGTCTCCAGCGAATCGCCTTTCACCATAATATCCACAGGAACACCGCTGCCTCCCATGCTCATGCCCTGCGACGCCTGAACGGTAATCTCAGCGCCTGGCAAGGTTTTTAGCGCCTGGCGCACCTCATCGGCTACCTGGTCATTGTCCAGTCGGCGCTGGTCCAGTGGAGTGAGGCGCACGTCCACTGAGGAACGGTTGGCAGCTCCGCCGCCGGAAAAACCCATACTACCTCCCGCTGCACCCACCGTAGAAAAGACGTAATCCACCTCCGGGATTGCCTCTAAGCGCTCCTCTGCCCTGGCTGTCAGCGCTTCCGTTTCATTTAGTGTTGCCCCGTCGGGAAGCCGCACCGATACCGTTAACCAACCGTCATCCATTCCCGGAATGAATTCGGTTCCTACCCAGGGTACCAGCGCCACACTGCCGGCAAAAGCCAGCAACATTACGCCTATAACAATTTTTCTGCGGGTCATGGCCCAGCGCAGCAGGCGCCCGTAAACCGACTCCACCCGTTTAAACCCCCGCTCAAAAGCGGCGGAGAGTTTTCCTTCATTATTATTTACCGATACCTGCAAAAGCCTGGATGACAGCAGAGGGATAATGGTCAGTGCCACTGCCAGGGAGGCAAAAAGAGCAAAACTTACAGTCCAGGCCATGGAACTGAAAATTTGGGAAGCAATTCCTTCCACAAATATTACCGGCAGAAAAACTACCACGGTGGTTAAGGTGGCGGCGATAATGGCATCGGCCACTTCATTACTGCCAACAGCCGCCGCCTCTTTGGCTTCCATGCCTTCCTGACGCAGGCGGAAAATATTTTCCAGAATAACAATGGCGTTGTCCACCATCATGCCGATTCCCAGGGCCAGGCCGCCCAGGGTAATCAGGTTTAAGGTAAGATTATTAAAAAACATCAGCACAAAAGTGGAAATAATGGATACGGGAATTGCCAGTCCGATAACCAGGGTACTGCGGACGTTTCGCAAAAACATAAAAAGTATAAACACCGCCAAGACCGCACCTGCCAGGCCGATACTTAAAACATCACCGATGGAATCATTGATAAAATCAGCCTGGTTAAACAATATAGCCGCCTCAGAGCCTGTGGGCAGTTCCCCGGACAATTCCTGTAGTGCGCTGTCGATTCTGCCGGCAACGGTGACGGTATTGGCGTCGGATTGCTTGGAGACGTTCAGACCCACCCCGGGAGTACCGTTGAGCCGCAACAGCTGCTCCTGCTCACTGTGTGTATCCTGGACTTCCGCCACGTCACGCAAATAAACCGTTCCCCGCTCCGAAGAATGCAGGACCAGGTTTTCCAAATCAGACAGGGAGGAAAACTGTCCCAGTGTCCGCACCTGCAATTCCTGGCCGCCTTCGGCCAATGTGCCGGCGGAAACATTCAAATTCTCCATCCTGAAAATCTGCCCCAGCTGATCCAGCGTGAGGCCATAGGCTGCCAGACGGGCGGGATCGGCCACAACCCTTATCTCCCGCTCAATGCCACCAATGACGTCCACCGAGGCCACACCGTCGATTCTCTCCAGCCTGGGTTGAACGGTATCTTCGGCCAGGCGTTTTAAGTCCGCCGGACCCATATCACCGGTGATGGCAATGGATACTACGGGCATCATGGACGGATCGGCCTGAACCATCAACGGTGAGTCCACATCATCGGGCAAGTACCCCACAACCCGGTCTACCCTTTCCCGCACATCCAAAGCGCGAAAGTCCATATCGCTTCCCCAGTTAAACTGCAGCACCACCACCGAATTACCCTGTGATGAAGTGGACGATATTCTTTCCACCCCGGGCACAGTGGCTAAGATCTGCTCCAAAGGGCGCGTCACCATGTTTTCCACTTCTTCCGGAGCAGCACCGTCATAACCGGTTACCACGGCGATGACGGGAAATTCCATTTCAGGCAGCAGGTCAACAGGTAAATTAAGAAATGCAAACCCGCCCAGAACAAGAACAATACAGACCGCCATCAGGACCGCAATGGGTCGTCTGATAGCCAGTGAAGGGAGGTTCATGACTGCTCACCTTCTACCTGCACCGCTACCCCGTCCCGCAGGAAATGGTGTCCGGTTATCACCACTTTGTCACCCACAGTAACACCGGCTTCAATTTCGGCATGGGTCTCATCCCGCAGGCCGATTGTCACATCGGTTCTCACCGCCTGCTCATCTTTAACCAGATAAATATAATAGCTGCCGTCATTCTCCAGAATAGCGGAACGGGGCAGCACCACCGCATCATCCCTGGAATCCCGCACCAGTATCAGCCGGGCAAACATGCCGGGCCTGGCCTCGATTTCTTCAACCAGTGTCACCTTAACCAGAAAAGAGCGGGTTCCGCTTACCGCACCGGGCGATATCTCCCGTACTTCCCCCTGATAGCGGCCCTCTAAAGTGGGGATTTCCACCGCTATCTCCATGCCCACCGCAATATGGTTGACCGCCTGCTCAGTAAGCAGGGCAGTTACTCTGGTGCCCTCAGCGTTTATCAGGGTAACCACCGGCGTTCCCGGTGAAACCATGTTACCTGCTTCGGTATGGACCAGAGTCACAGTACCACCCACCGGGGCGGTGATGGTGGCGTTTTGGTAATTGAGCCGGGCCAGTTCCAACCCGGCTTCTGCCTGTTTTAATTGGGCCGTTAGAATCTCCAGCTGACCTTCTCCCCGTTCATGGCTTTGCAGCTGATCGCTGGCCAACTCATATTGGGTCTGGGCCACGGCAAAGCTGGCCCGCACATCTTCCAACTGCTGCTTGGCCAGGCCTCCTTCCGCATAAAGAGCTTCCATCCGCTCCAACTGTTCACCGGCTCGATTAAAATTAATCTCCGCCTGGCGCACATTGGCCTGCAGTTGGGACAAGCCGCTGCCGGCCTCCATACTGTTAAGGTTTGCCCTGGCCATTTCCACCGCCGCTTCCGCCTGCTGCACCGCCAGAGCCAACTCCCTGGCCTCCAGCTCCACCAGAACATCACCCTGCTGCACCGTGTCCCCCAGGGCCACATTAACTTTAGACACGGTACCTGAAACCTTAGGTACTATTTGAATTTCTCCGCCGGCGGAAACTTCACCGCTAAAAGAAAAGGTTTCGGCAATTTCACCCTGCCCGGCTCTGGTAATCTCAACGGCAACAGGGTCCACACTTTCTTCCTCCTCCGCACCGTTGCCGCAGGCAGTAAGTAACAGCGCTCCTGCCAATAACAGCGCTATTTTCCAGGTCTTGCTTGACATTGACTAATCCCCCGTTTCAAGATGCTTAAATACTTACCGAAACCGACCGACCGGTCAGTCGGGCGGATATACAACAATCTGCACGCATTAATTATATCGCACCTGACTACCCCGTCAAGAGAATTTCACACATTCCAATGGTTAACAAATCTTAACTTTTCCTACTGTTATGAAGGGAACTATTTGTTCTTTACCCCGTCTAAAAGTCTACAAAACAATCCACTAATCAGGAGGGGTTTCAAAATGAAAAAAACTGTAGTTATGCTTACTGTTGTTATGCTTGTCAGTCTTATGTTTACCGGCTTTGCCCTGGCCAATAATACCCCGGAAGGCGGTAACCCGGAGGTAATTGACCACGGCGAAGAAGACTATGTGGGTAGGGACATGGAACTGGAAAAAGGAGAAATGGGTATTACCGCTGTGCCCGGAGAGTTGGACGAAGTGGAGGAAGGATTTGTGGGTGAAGGTCAGGAGCCGGCAGACGGTGAAGCCCGGATAATTTCCACCGACGCCGACGTGCCCGAGGCGGATGAAGATTATGTGGGTAAAGGCATGGAGCTGGAAGAAGGAGAAATGGGTATTGTCTCTGTGGACGGTCTGGAAGCTGAGGAAGCTTCAGGGAACCTCCCTCTCTATGGCGGCCTGGCCGTGGTTGGAGGAGCACTGGCCTTATTTGTTTACAGGAAAAAAATAGCCTGATTTAAAGCCCGGTTTGATGAAAACCGGGCTTTTTTTGCAGTTTGCAAAGCTGCTAAGGAAGCCAGTATTAAAACCACGCATTATGGAAACTGAATAAAGCGTGCTTTTTTATACTGGCTTGAATTATAACGCTTTGCAGTTTGCAAAGCTGCTAAGGTAGCCAGTATTAAAACCACGCGTTTAGGAAACTGAATAAAGCGTGCTTTTTTACTTTCCTGTAACATATTGATACAGGAGACGGCCGGTTTCATGCAGAACTAAACAACAATCTGCTTGTGGAGGTGCCATAGTTGCTGCGGTCAATCTTTAATCCGGATTTGTATCATGGCCATAACAGGCATAGCAATTTTTTCGAAGGCTGGTACTTTAAAATCATTGACCCCTCTGAAGAATACCGCTTTGCCTTTATTCCCGGTATCTTTAAAGGGAAAACGCCGGATACCACCCACAGTTTCCTGCAGATAGTGGACGGCTCGGCCATCAAGTATCACTATCTGCGCTATGACGGCAGCGCTTTTTCTGCAAAACCGGGGCGCTTTGATATCTCCGTTGCCGGTAACCGCTTTTCACTGGAGCAGTTGAGCCTCAGTATAGATCACGAAGAAAAAAACATCAGCGGAACCCTGACGTTAAATGAGCCGGTAAAGTGGCCTGACTCAATATTTAGCCCGGGTAGCATGGGTTATTATAACTTTCTCACCTTTATGCAATGTTACAGCCAGGTATGCTGCCTGGATGCAACTTTAAGCGGCACACTGGAAATTAACGGGCAAAGCGTGGACTTTACCGGCGGCAGTGCCTATATAGAAAAAAACTGGGGCCGGGATTTTCCCTACGGCTGGATCTGGGTCCAGGCCAACAATTTTTCCCGAACCGGCACCTCACTTAGCTGTTCCATCGGCCATATACCTTTTCTTTTTACCAGTTTCCGCGGCTTTTTAATCGGCTTTCTGGCCAATGGAATATTCTATGAATTTACCACCATGAACAAAAGCAAGGTGGATATTGTCAGGGAGGGTGAGCACTACCTTATCACCGCCTGGAATAAAAAACACCTGCTGCAAATTCGCTCCCTTGCCCCCAAAGGCTCCTTTGTTCTCTGCAACGCGCCCCGGGAAAACAATATGCAACCCTTTGTTGAAGAATCATTGCAGGGCAGAGTTGAAGTACTGCTCATGGATCTGAAACAAAACCAAGTTATTTTTCACGACTTCAGCAGCAGTGGCGGAATCGAATACGGCGGCCGCCAGGAACTGGTCCTAATCCGTCAGAAGTATACTCAGCCGGTGCCCGTCCAACTGGGCAGAGCCTGCCCCAATCCCATTCTTTATAAATGCAAAACTAATAAGTAACCCGCTTCGCTGAAGCGGGTTACTGCTATTTACTGCCTGCCTTATCGATTCTTTCTTGTGCCCCATGGGTTACTTCCGTGGGGTATCCCAGATGCCTGAGAATCTTAATGGCATTCCAGGAGGTTGTTATGCCTTCTTTTAGTAAATAGTCAAACTCCAGGCCCGATTCCCCCACCCTTTCCCGGAAATGATAGAGCGGGTAAACAGGCGAGCATGCTTTGGCCACATCCAGATCATGGGTGGCAATCAGGTTCATGGTGTTTTGGCCGGATAGATATAATAACACTTCGATGGCGGCAGGGATTCTTTCCAGAGAATGGGTCCCGCGGAAGATTTCATCGATGATACACAAGGCCGGGGCGCCGCTGCCCACTCCGCGAATCATCTTAAGAATTGCCTCCGCCTCAATGAGATAATAGCTTTTACCTCCGGGCAAATGGTCCTCCTTATTAATGGAGGTAATAATTTTAAACAGGCTCCCTTTGTAGGAGCGGGCAAAACAAATCCCCACCGACTGAGCCAGAAGCGCGTTCACTCCGATGGTCCTAAGAAATGTGGACTTACCCGACATATTGGAACCGGTTAGGATGGCTCCGGGCTTTTCCAGTAAAATACTGTTGGGAACCGCCTTGTCCAGGAGAGGATGGCGGATATCCTGGGTATATACAGCGGTCTGCCCTTCCAGAAACTCCGGTTCGCACCAATTTTCTGTACCTGCTCTCATGGAGGCCACCGCAATCAGGGCGTCTACCTCCCCCAGCAGCTGGTAAGTCTGTCGCAGCTGGGTTAAATTGGCTTTAACCTCCTGCATCACTCCGTAATAATTGCGAAGATCTAGCAGGAATAAATTATTTACGTATTCATATACGCCAAGCGAATCCATGGCGGCAAAACCCATAGTACGGGCTTTGTGGATAATACCCTTTCCCGCAGCGGCATTTTTTCGCAGCGGAGCGGAGTAACTGGTAAAGTCTGAGTGTTGAATCCGGCCCATCTCCTGTGCCGACACCAACATGGCACGCAAATAGCGGATAGGCGGGAAACGAAACATTAAATGCCTGGCGGTATAGTTCTGGTAGTAATAATTAATGCCAAACATCGGGATTACGCCAATAATCACACTATGTATTCCCCATACAGAAACGGACATCAGGGCCAGCAGCGCTGCAAATGCCAGCAAATTTGGCACGATTCCCAGATCAGTGGACTTAAAATCGTCTCCCCATAAAAAATTTGTTACGGTATCCGGCTTCATTCTGTCCAACGGCAAGAGTATCCCCTGCAGTTTTTCACGAAGCACAGCATCTTCACTAAGCGCGCGGACAGCGGCATTCCTTTTTTGCAAAACCTCTTTTTCCAGAAGCGGGGCCCGAAGCATATTGTACAATACCTGCTCGCCGGGTGAGGTCAGGGTCCGGTCGGCCAGGGCATAGATCCGATCCATATGTAAATCATCCCATGTCTGTGGGCTAATGGCATACTGTCCGCCTTCCTCCACCGGAAAAAGCGGGAAAGCCTTCTTCAGGCTTTGCAGTTCCCTCTCCTTTTTTACCGTCTGCCCCCAGTGGCTGCGCAGTTCAGCCATTGCTTCGGCAAATTTCATTTTCCGATACAACATCCACCAAACGATGGCAAAAGGCAGCAGGCTAAACATACCCCAATAGTAAACAGTATCAAAGGTTTCGGCCAGATAGAAAATAAAGATGGCCACGGCAGCGGTCAGTAAAGACATGCCCCATAAATATATTTTAAAACGTGTTCTCTCCGTCATACATACCTCCCAAATATGACCTGCTTTTTTAGTTCGTGAACTTTTTATGTTTTCCTCTTACACGGCAACAAAAAGGGCCCGTCACGGGCCCATTGCTACTTATAAGGCTTAATGTCCTGTACTTCACCGTTGGGGGAAAGAATTACCCGAAATGAGGCGGGTTGAACCTTCTCCTGCACTCTCTCACTTTCCAACTCCCGGATTGCATCCCGGGCAATCCAGCGGGCACTGGTCTGGGGCATCTCACCGATTTCTTGTGCCGTCTCCAAAGCCAGCTTATTTAAGCTGTAATTACGCTTGCCAATCTGGCGCAGAGCCCAGTTTACCGCCTTTTTGACGTAATTTCGCTCATCATCTGCTCCGTCTTTAATAAGGGACATAAACAAAGCAAATTTGGCATCCGGCGCCTCTTTTTCGGTAACGGCCAGTCGGGCCATTAACACAAACCCGGCGCGCTTTACAAATTCCTCTTTTGCTTTGCTCCAGTCAAAACATTTTTTATAAGCCAACTCCGTTCTGCCAAAAAGATTACTGCAGACCTGGTCACAAATCTCCCAGTAGTCAAACTCCAGAGCCCAGGCATCCATCTGTTCTTCGGTAACCTGCCGGGGGTCATCCACCATGGAGGCCAGTATCCGCGTTTCCCTGGTCTCATCCTGCCACAGCCGGGCGGCTAATTCCCGGTCTGTACCGATTTCTTTGGCCATCCGGCGCAGATCTGGAATGGACACACCATAAACCTTTTGTGGTGTAATGCCAAAACGGGCCATCCCTTCCACCGCTTCCGGCCTGGACATTGCTGTTAACCTCTCTACCACTTCCTGATAATCCATACTTCAACTCCTAACACATAAAGAAAAAATTCTCTACATCCTTCGTTAAGCAAAACAAATTTCCTTTATGCATTTTTTACCGGTTAGGGGCGGGCCAGTTGGATCCAGGTTTGGCCGTAGAGCAGTTCGATTTCCTGGCCGTCCTGATAGTAGAAGCGGGTGGGAGAGCTCATGTTATCTTTGCGCCATGTGCCGCGGAAGCGCTGGCCCTGGGCATAAAAGTCAATGGGGCCGGAGCCAATTACATCCGGGGTGGGGCGTCCACGCCAATCGGATGGATGGGGGACATACTGCACGATAACGTTGCGGGCCATAATTGCCTGGCCGGTGGCATCCCGATGAGCCTGGCCGTTAATCAGGCGCTGGTAAGCGGATTCCTGTTCATTATAGCGGTAGCCCACGCGATAATTGTTACTGTATTCGATGGAAAAACTGTTGGCGGCACTTCCCTGCCGGCTAAGATAGGCGGGGCGTACCGTCATCTTTGAGGAGCGCGATTCCAGGCCCAGAGAGGCCAGATTAACATACAAATTATGGGGTGCCCGACGAGAGCTGTCCCGATAAAACCGGGAATCACCCAGCGCATTGGTATATTTCACATTCCATTCATTTATCTTTTCCAGGTTGTCCCGGGAAGCGCTGGCTGTAATGAAGCGCACGCCGTTTTCCATGGACAGCAGGATGCTGTGCTCCCGGGCACTGCGAATGGGGCCCACTTTTTGCGGAAAGGTTGAAAACAAGGCCAGGTAGCGGGTAATGCGTCCTTCCACTTCAAATTCGTATACTTTACTGGCCTGGGCCAGGCCGTGTTGTGGCCGGGCACCGGCAGCATTATCCAGGATTATGCCGTACACCGGCTGCCGGTTGGCTTGAGGGGTAAGCTGGGCCAGGTCCTGCTGCAGTTGCTTTTTGGCATCGGAGAGCATTTCTTCCATCCGTCTGCGCTGAGCCAGCAGATTTCTCCGTTGCGCATCCATCTGGTAGCGGAAATCCTCGATGCTGGCTAACTGGTCCTCCATGGCCTGCTGTTTCTCCTGCAGGACGGCATATTCGGCTTTCACTGCGGTAATTATTTGCGCATCCTGATTGAAGATGCGGGCCAGATAGGCCACCCGGACCACCAGGTCACTGAAATTTTCAGCCCCCAGGAGAACTTCCAGATAAGACATGCCGCCTTTCATGTAGGCGCTGCGAACCCTGCCGGCGAAGGCATCATTCTGCTCTTCCAGCCGGGCCTGGGATTCGGCAATTTCCACTTCCGTCTGGCGAAGCTGCCTTTGGGTATCTTTTAGCTGGCTTTCCAGCTCATCAATGCGGGCCAGACGTTCTTTAATATCTTCATCAAGCAGCTTGATAACCTGCTCATATTCATCTATCTCTTCCCGGGTTTCATCAATACGCTCCTGGACATTACCGGGATTGCCAAAAGCTGTACCGGAAATTAAGAGCAGAAGCAGCGCAAACACGGTAATTTTAGCAATGTGGCGCATAGGATTCTCCTTTCCACACTAAACCCGTAAGAATTTGCGGACAGAAACATAGCTGCCCACGCCGCCCATCAGGGTTCCCATTAACAGAAGGCCCACAAAAATAGGCAGTATTCTGGCCATATCCGTTACCGGTTGCAGAAAAAAGGCTAAAGCCTCGGTTTGCAGGGAATAGGCCACACGAAAATAGACAAAACTCAAAGCTGCCGCTGCAGCCACGGTGCCGGTCCAGCCCATCACCATGCCTTCCAACAGAAAAGGAAAGCGGATAAACCAGTTGCTGGCACCCAGGTATTTCATAATCCCCACTTCATCCTGACGGGCCAGTACCGACAGGCGGATGGTGGTTACGATAAGGAAGATGGCGCCCAGCGCCAACAGGCCGCTGACGATGAGAAACAGGGTATTGAGCCAACCCGTTACCTGCCCTACGCGGGCAACCAGCTCTTCTCCGAAATCTGTTACTTCCACCCCGGAATAGGACTGAATTTCCGCAGCCAGAGCCGGAACGGCTTCTGCTCTGTGCGCCCGGACCTTAAACATATCAGGCAGCGGATTGTTTTCGCCTTCCAGGCCCACCAACATCACCCGGTCGCCCATGGTGCGGCCAAATTCCTCCAGGCCTTCATCTTTGGGCACAAAGGTGTAGCCGGAGACATCCTCATGTCCGCCCAGCTGCGCCTGCAAGGCTGCCGGATCTGCTCCATCCTCTAAAAAGACGCTGATTTCCACATTGGACTCAATATTGCGCATAAACTGGCTGGCATTAACCGCCAACAGCAAAAAGCCGCCTAAAATTGCCAGGGAAATAGCAATAATTCCTGAAGTCACCAAAGCCAACCAAAGGTTGCGAAACAGCGCAACCACACTTTGTCGCAGACAGTATCTCATTGAATTAATGTTCACGGCCATAACTCCCCCGTTGTTCGTCTCGGACCAGCCGTCCGTTTTCCAACGCAATTACCCGTTTTTGCATCTGATCCACCATATCCCAGGCATGGGTAGCGATAATCACCGTAGTTCCTTCCCGGTTAATATCTTCAAAAAGAGACATTAACTGCCGGGCGTTTTCCCGGTCCAGATTACCGGTGGGCTCGTCCGCCAGAATCATCAGCGGCTCCTTGACGATGGCGCGGGCAATGCCCACCCGCTGCTGTTCACCGCCGGAAAGTTCGGTGGGGAATGAATTTTCCTTACCCTTAAGGCCCACCTTTTCTATGGCTGCCGGTACCTTTTGTCGAATTTCTTTGGGGGAGCTGCCAATTACCTCCAGGGCAAAGGCCACATTTTCATACACCGTCTTTTGTTTCAGGAGACGGTAATCCTGAAAAACCATACCGATTCTTCTTCTGTGGTTTAACAGCTCATTTTGCTTAAAATCGGCAATGCTTTTACCATCAAAAAGCACTGCTCCTGCAGAAGGGGTCTGCTCACGGAAAATAAGCTTAATTAATGTGCTCTTTCCCGCTCCGCTGGGGCCCACCAGGAATAAAAAATCGCCCTGCTCCACCTGCAGTGAAAATCCCGCCAATGCAGGGGCATGGCTGCCGTTATAATGCTTACTTACTTCTTTAATTTCAATCAAGGTTCGCACTCCTTTATTCAACATTGACTATTAAAGTTCGACTATTTTCCAGATTCTCCTTCCATAGGCAATAAAATTTACCGACAAAAAATTAACTTTATGTTAATAACCACAATTTGCAAACCCGGACAACCTAACGTAAAATAGGAATATCATTGCAGTTAATCCAGGTGGTGAAGCCATGAACCAAAAAACAAGGCAGATTATCCTCATTCTGATGATTCTCACCATGCTGTTGGTGGTGGGCACCACCGGCTATATGGTGCTGGAGGACCTGAATTTTATCAATGCCCTTTATATGACGGTGATTACTCTTTCCACCGTAGGTTTCAGGGAAGTGGTGGATTTACGGCCGGAAACTCAGGTTTTTACCATCTTCATTATTTTTGCCGGCATCAGCACCGCCGCGTATGCCTTTACCAATCTGGCAGCATTTTTACTGGAAGGGGAATTCAGCTATGTTTTACGGAGGAGAAGTATGGATAAAAAGATAGCGAAGTTAAAAGATCATTACATATTATGTGGGGCAGGACAGACCGGCAGCAGCGTAATCGCCCGTTTTCAGCGCAGCAAGGTGGATTTTGTGGTAATTGAAAAAAACGAAGAGAAAGTACATGACATGGTGGAACGGGGAATCCTGGCCATTCATGGCGACGCCACCACCGAAGATGCCCTGGATAAAGCACGGATCCGCCAGGCAAAAGGGCTGATATCCAGCCTGGCCACCGATGCGGACAATGTTTTTACCGTGTTGACGGCCCGGGAAATGAAAGAAGATCTCTACATTGTCGCCAGGGCCATCAGTAAAAATGCTCATGTAAAATTGCTGCGGGCCGGGGCCGATAACGCCGTTTCCCCCAACGAGCTGGGCGGGACCCGCATGGCGTCCATGCTGCTGCGGCCCGTTGTGGTCTCGTTTTTAGATATCATTACCCATATGGGTGATGTGGTGCTGGATTTGGAAGAAGTGTACATCACAGACAAATCAGATCTAGCGGATACCACCCTGGAGAAAGCTAAAATTCCGGAGCTCACCGGGCTGAATGTACTGGCCATTAAGAAAAAAGATGAAGAAAAACTTCGCCTCAACCCCACCTCTCAGGAAAAAATCCATGCAGGAGACAAATTACTGGTTCTGGGGCAGGAGTATCAGATTGACAAACTAAGGGAAATGGCAGGATAAGACAGGTAAAGCCGGGCAAATTGCCCGGCTTAATTATTATACAGCCATTGATAAGTAAGATAGGAATCGGTAACTTTGGTGATATATTGCCGCGTTTCAAAGAAAGTGACGGCGGTGGGAAATCCGGCCCGGGTGGCACCCAGTTCGCTGCTTTGCCAGCGGTTGACATTGCCGGGGCCGCCGTTGTAGGCTGCCAGGGCCTTGTCCAGGTCATCATCATAGCGGTTTAACATGGCCCGCAGATAATAGGCACCGAAGCGAATATTAACTTCCGGCTCGGTAAGCATCTGCCGGTCAAACTCCAGTCCCAGATTTGTGGCAATCTCTTCTCCCGTGGCCGGCATTATCTGCAACAGGCCCACTGCTCCCGCATGTGAAGCCACCGCCGGCTGAAAACGGCTTTCCTCCCGCATCACAGCCCAGAGCAGCTCCGGCTCCAGGGCAAATTCAGCTGCCGCCTGCTTAATTTCATCGCCAAAGGGCCTGGGGTAGCCCAACTCATACCCCTGCCTGTTATCCGGCTCCTCCCGCAGCGCCCTCATTCCCCAGCGAGAGGACTGCAGGTAGTTTTCCTGGCTCAAATACCATTTCCCCACGGCAACTTTATCCGCTGCTGTGCCCCGCTCCCAGGCAATGCCCAGTTCCACCTCAATGAGCTCTTCTCTGCCTGCGGCCTGATAAGCCTCTAAGCGCTCCGGAACTAAAGATTGGCCTTGTGCACTTTGGCTAAGTTGGGGCCACTGCACATTTTGGCCCAGTCGGAGCATCCAGACAGGATGCTTCGACAGTTCCTCATGCAGCTCTTCAGACTGCGGGTCTGCTGCCTCTTTAAGTAACAGATAACTGCGATAAAGTGCATCATCCTGATAAGAACCGGACTCCTCTGAGAGCTGCAGATACAGCGGCAGCGCTTCTTCCTGATAGCCCATTTCATCCCAAAGCACCGCACCGCGCCAACGGGCGGCCGGTTCGGGGCTTTTAGCATACGCCGCCGCCGCTTTTTTAGGCTCACCGACCCGTTCATATAACCGGCCCAGCCTCTGTCCGCCGGTACCCTCCAGCCTGCGGTAGAGCGCCATTGCTTCTTCGGTCTGCTCCATAGCCTCCAGTGTCCGGGCATACTGCCACAGCAGCGTATCATCTTCCGGATGTCTTTGTACCAGTTCTTTTAAAATGGGCTCTGCCTTGTCAAAGCTCCCCCGCTCCACCAGGGCCCGGGCCAGATAAAGCTTCTCTTGATCTGCCAGGGAGCCGTTCTGGTCCGAAAGCACTTCAATAATTTTCTGCCAGTGCCCGCCGGCAAAAAGCCCGTCCAGTATCAGAGCCTGCTCTGCGCCCAAACCCTTTAAAGCTTCCAAGGCATGGCTATTGGGCAACAGTTTCAGATAAGCATCGATGGCTTCTTCTTCATCTGCTTCCGCCAGATAATCTGCCAGTTTAAAACGGGTTTCGTTATTGTCATAAAGGGCCAGTGCCCGGCGCAGGTATTCTTCCCGGTTTTCCTCCTCCAGCTCTGCCAAAGCCAGGATGGCTGCAAAACCTACGGCATCCTCCCGGTGCGCCAACTGCTCCAGCGCCTCCGTCTCCTCATTTTGTTCTGCCTCTGCAAGCTTTGCCAGGGCTTCTTTGGCCTGCAGCGGAGGTTCTTCCTGCTCTGCGGGCAACCCGGTTTCCTCACGGGGAAAAACTGTAATTACCAGGATAATAATTATTAAGCCGGTTAAAGCCAGCGTAAACATGTTCTTGCGCATGTGTCAAATTCCTCCATAATCTTCTCACTCCTACTTCAACACAGAGCGGCTTAAACCCTGCGAGGAGCGCAAGTCCATGCAAAATTTGCCGAAACGAGAAAGGCCCGGGATTTTTTTAAATCCCGGGCCCGGCTGTATGCATTTTACTGCAGATGCAAACGGGCCAGACCGATGCGCTTTTTTTTCACATCCAGAGAGATTACTTTTACTTCCACCACATCACCCACCTGCACCACTTCCAGGGGATGTTTGACAAATTTGTCCGACAGCTGGGAGATATGGATCAAACCGTCCTGGTGGACACCGATATCCACAAAGGCGCCGAAGTCCACCACATTACGCACCACGCCGGTGAGCTCCATCCCTTCCTGTAAATCTTCCAGGTGCAGCACACCTTTTTTAAAGACCGGCTTGGGCACATCTTCCCGGGGGTCCCTCCCCGGCTTTTTAAATTCCTCCACAATATCCTGCAGGGTGGGCTCCCCCACCTCCAGGTCGGCGGCCGTTTCCTTGATATTAATCTGTGGGATGGCCTGGGGTTTACCCAGGTCACTGTGGTCTATTTCCATTATATCGATGAGCTTTTGGGCCACCTGATACGATTCCGGGTGCACCGCACTCCGGTCCAGATAATTATCTGCATCGGGAATGCGTAAAAACCCGGCACTCTGCTTAAAAGCCGCCGGCCCCAGCTTGGCCACTTTTAACAGTTCTTTTTTGGCTTTAAAAGTGCCGTGCTCTTCCCGGTAGGCCACAATGTTGGCGGCTATGGTTTTATTGATGCCCGCCACTCTGCCCAACAGCGGTGCGCTGGCTGTGGTCAGATCCACTCCCACCTGGTTTACCGTATCTTCCACCACGCCGCCCAGCACTTCCTCCAGCCTTTTCTGGTTTACATCATGCTGGTATTGGCCAACTCCAATGGAACGGGGATCAATCTTTACCAGTTCGGCCAGGGGATCCTGTACCCGGCGGGCAATGGAGATGGCACTGCGCTCTGCCACATCCAAATCCGGAAACTCCACTTTACCCAGTTTGGAAGCGGAGTACACACTGGCACCGGCTTCATTAACCACCGTATATTCTATCTCCCGGTTCATCTCCGAAATAACTTCTGCAATAAACTCTTCACTTTCCCGGCCGGCGGTGCCGTTACCGATGGCCACCGTATTCAGGTCATGTTTTTCAATCAGCTTTTTCACCACCGCCGCCGAGGCTTCTTTTTTGTTAAGGGGCGGGGTGGGATAAATCACCGCGGTTTCCAACAGCTTGCCGGTCTGGTCCACACAGGCCAGCTTACAACCGGTGCGGTATCCCGGATCCAGTCCCAGAATTCTTTTGCCGGGCACCGGCGGTGTTAATAATAAGCCGCGCAAATTGGCTTTAAAAATCTTCAGAGCCTGCTCCTCGGCGGCAACAGTGATTTCATTGCGCACCTCCCGCTCCAGGGAAGGAAAGAGCAGGCGTTTCCAGCCATCTTTTAGGGCGCTTGCCACCTGGTTTTTTGTTTCCTCCGGCATTTGCCTGGGCACATAATGTTTCTCTAAAACGGCCAGAGCCTGGTCTTCGTCAAACTCCAGTTTAATGGAGAGAAAATCTTCCTTTTCACCGCGGTTCATGGCCAGCACCCGGTGCGGCTGTACTTTCTTCAGCGGTTCACTAAACTCATAGTACATTTCATAAGGGCTTTCTTCCTCTTTGCTGCCGCGGCTGACAATCAGGCCGCGGTTAAAAATCAGAGAGCGGATTTCCTTGCGGGGTCGGGGCTCGTCGGAGGCGATTTCGGCGATAATATCCCGGGCGCCGCTTAAGGCATCCTCTGCGGTGGAGATTTGATGTTCTTCATTTAAGTAATTCTCTGCCTCGGCAAACGGGTCGGCAATGCCCTCCAGCAGTTTGTATGCCAAGGGCTCCAGGCCCTTTTCTTTGGCAATGGTGGCACGGGTCCGTTTTTTGGGCCGGTAGGGCCGGTAAATGTCTTCCAGTTCGGTGGCTGTGGCCGCTTTGGTTACAGCAGCTTCCAGCTCCGGTGTTAATACGCCCTGCTCATCTAATAACCGCAGGATATCTTCCCGGGTTTTTTCCAGGTTGCGGTAAAGGTTTAGTTTTTCAGAGAGTAGCCGTAATTGTTCATCGTCAAGTCCTTCTGTCACCTCTTTGCGGTAACGGGCAATAAAGGGCACTGTATTCCCTTCGTCCAACAGGGCTACCGCCTTAGCCACGCGGTTGGCACTCAGGCCAAGATCAGCGGCAATGCGCTGGTTAATTCGTTCATTGGTATTCATGCTGCATAACCTCCGGCTTTAACTTCAAATTGTTTCCTGCTTGTCCAATAATATCAGGAAACGGGCAGTTTCACAACTGAGGGATAAAAAAAACCCTGTCAAAACAGGGTTTTGCCTCTAACCTTATTTTTGCTGTGCTTTCTGGAGAATCATCTCCAGTGAAGCGCTAAACTTCCGGTTATCTGCAGCAGTTCGTTTTTTCGGCCCCTTGGTTTTGCCGCCGCCACGGCGAAATTTAGCCATGGCTTCCCGGGTTTCCAGCATAAATTCGATGGTGGACGACTGATACTCCTTGCCATGGGGACTGAGGCAATAAGCGCCTTTGCCCAGAACCATGGCCGCCAGTCCCCAGTCCTGGGTAACCACCACATCACCGGGGTCGGTGAGGTTGAGCACCTTAATATCGGCCTCCTGGGAAGAATCCCCCACCACCACATGATGGTCCGACTCAATGTTATGATTGAAGCTGGCCACAGTCCAGACCGGCAGACCATATTTTTTACCCGCCCTTTTACAGGCCGCCAACACCGGCTTGGGGCAGGCATCGGCGTCAATGAGAATTTTCATAAGCACTCACTTTCTATGGGAAATGTGCCTCTATGCACGGCGCAGATTTGGGGCACACTAACTAAAAAACAGAATGGGATGGAGATAAGATGCTGCTACGCTTTGGTTTTGTGGCCATGTCCATGAAGCTGGAAAACGCCTCGCCGTCAAAGACTGTTACTTTGAAGACATTTGCCAAACTGGCCGCAGAAAAGCCGGAAGCGGCGCTGGAGAAAGTGCGCCGCACCGCAGAAGAGAATCTGGCCAACTGCCTGCGGCTTTTGCATT
This sequence comes from Dethiobacter alkaliphilus AHT 1, assembly GCF_000174415.1. Taxonomy (NCBI): domain Bacteria; kingdom Bacillati; phylum Bacillota; class Dethiobacteria; order Dethiobacterales; family Dethiobacteraceae; genus Dethiobacter; species Dethiobacter alkaliphilus. The sequence goes on along the minus strand of NZ_ACJM01000012.1, from coordinate 17,618 downwards.
ATTGTCATGCCAACCATGTCCGTGTTTTCCGTTTTTCGTCCCGCATTGTGCCGCTGGCAACCCATCCTGATTTGAGCCATTGGGACTATCTTGGGGATTTAGGGCCCCAACTTGCCAAATTGGGAGACTTCATTGAAAACAACGGGATGCGCATCACTTTCCATCCCGACCATTATACCGTACTTAACTCGCCCCGGGAAGATGTTTTTACCGCTTCGGTGGCGGACCTGGCCCATCATTGCCGTTTGTTCCAGGCCATGGGGCTTGCAAAGCAGGCCAAACTTATTCTCCATGTTGGGGGCAGCTACGGTGACAAAGAAGAGGCGCTGGAGCGCTTTCTGACCAACTGGGCACGGCTGCCCCGGGGCATTGCCAAACGAATGACACTGGAAAACGACGATAAAACCTTTACCGCCACAGATACCCTTTATCTCTGTGAGAAACTGCAGCTGCCCATGGTATTGGATTTGCACCATTTTCACTGCAACCACACCGAAGAAGAGCAGCTGGAGGATATATTTCCGCGGTTTGTGGCCACCTGGGAAGGTTCGGGCCTTCCTCCCAAGCTGCATGTCTCCAGCCCCAAATGTGAAAAGGAATTCCGCAGCCATCATGATTTTGTTGATTCGGTAACAATTTTGCCGGCTTTGCAAAAGCTAAAATTATTTACCGGCCAGGCCCATGTAATGGTGGAAGCAAAACAAAAAGATGTGGCCATGTTCCGCTTAGTGGAGGAACTGGCAGGACAGCCGGGCATGGAGCAGCTGGATGCGGCCACAATCCGGGTTTTGTAATTATTCCTTTGTAAGCACTATCAAGGCATCCACCGCCACCGGGCGGCTGCCGGAAAGAACAATGGGGTTAATATCAATTTCAGCAATGCGGGGATGAAGCAGTGCCAACTCGCCCAGTTTGCGCAGTAAGCGGGCAAGTTCTGCGGTTTCGGCAGCGGGCATGCCGCGGAATTGCTGCAGCAGGGCAGCGGTTCTGATATCGGTGAGCATTTCCTCCGCTTCCGTTTCTGTTAAAGGAGCGGCACGGAAGGTAACATCTTTGATGGCTTCGGTGAAGATTCCGCCGATGCCAAACATAATACAGGGGCCAAAGCCGGGGAAGCGGGACATTCCGGCCAAAAGTTCTCTTTGGCCCTGCACCATTTCCGCCACCAGAACAGGTACCTGGCTGCCGGCAGCGGCAATAACGGCAGAGTATGCCTGCTTTACGTCATCGACGGTCTTTAGGTTAAGATGGACAAGGCCCTGTTCCGTCTTATGGGCAATATCCGGTGAGGAAGCCTTGAGAACTACGGGAAAACCCAGCTTTTGTGCCGCTTCTGCCGCCTCCTGGGCACAGTGGGCCAAACGCTCCCGGGTAACCGGAATACCGTAGGCCGCCAGCACCTGCTTGGCCTGGTATTCATCCAATACCTGCCGCCCTGCGGCCACAGCTTCGGCAATAATCTTTTCCGCCTCCACCGCCAGGGCAGGTAGTGGTGTGCGTTCAATTTCTTTTCTCTCACGGATTTCTTTATGCCGATGGAGGGCAGACATGGCCTTAGCCGCCTTTTCCGGCGCATCAAAGACCGGAATGCTGTGGCTGCGGAAGGCGGCGGTATAGTTGTCCTCATTGCCAAAAAACGAAGAAACGGCCATTGGAAGCTGATACTTGACCGGCAGGGAGACCATGTCGGTAAAATCCACCGGAAACTGCGCCAGGAAACCTTCCAGAGAAATACCGCCCAGCATTTCCTGCAAATAGGGATGGATTGCTCTTAAAAAACCGTGGCTCATGGCCCCGTGCAGCACCAACCCGTCCACTTCGCCGCTTTGCATAATCAACTCAGGAATCACCACACTGAGATTCCGGGCATTCAGATCGAAGGTCAGATCAACGGGGTTGGTACTGGAGGCCTGTGCCTGAATAAGCTGCCGGATTTGCTCCTGCAGCTGCGGTGAAAACCGGGGCACTTCCAGATTGTTTTTGTCACAGGTATCGGATATAGCCGTTCCCGGCCCGCCGGAATTGGTCACCACCCCTACCCTGCTGCCGCGCATGGGCGGCTGGGAGGCCAGCATCCAGCCATTTAAGTATAAATCTTCTACCGTATCTACCCGGATGATGCCGGCCTGTTTGAAAATCCCTTCGTAGAGAAAGTCCGGCCCGGCCATGGAACCGGTGTGACTCATCCCGGCCCGGGCTCCCGCAGCGGAGCCCCCCACATACTGGGCGATTACCGGTTTATGCGGCGTTATTTTCTGAGCCACATCAATAAAGCGGGCGCCGTCCTTAATACCTTCAATGTACAGGGCGATGGCCTTTGTTTCTTCATCCTGGCCCAGATACTCCAAAGCATCGGTAATATCTATATCTGTTTCATTACCGACGCTTATTGCTTTACTGAAGTGAATTCCCCGTTCTTTCAGGTAAGAAAAGGTCTGGGTTACATATGTACCGCTTTGCGAAGCCATGCCCAGCCGGCCCGGCTGCCCGCTTAAAGGCATCACCGTGGTATTAAGTGATATTTGTGAATTCATCATCCCGATACAGTTGGGGCCCAGAAAGCGAATATTGTGCCGGCGGGCAATTTCCTGCAGCTCTTCTTCCTTCTTTTGGCCGGCTGCCCCGGTTTCGCGGAAACCGGAAGTTACAACAATGGCACGTCTGGTCCCCAACCTGCCAAACTCATCCAATAAATGCAATGCCGCATCTGTGGGGACAATCAGCATCACAAGTTCCGGTACCTGGGGCAGTTGGTCCACAGTCCGGTATGCCTTGTGGCCCAGCACCGTTTCCTCTGTAGGGTGAAGTGGGAAAAACTTTCCCCCATAGCCTCCTTTTAGGATATTTAGTGCATGTAATGTCCCCATTTTCCGAGGATTGTTACCGGCCCCTGCTATGGCAATGGACCCGGGATTCATTAATTTGTATAATGGATTGTTCTTCATTTTCCCCTCCATCTGCTTGTAATCATACATAATGCAATTATACAAAATTTATTAACGTTAAGTAAATAGTGTATTTGTTTTCAGGAGTCTTTAGATGAAGGTATCACCATGAAGGCAATAACATCTCCTGAACCGGTGCTCATTTTCTTAATTTGTGGCATCTCACCACCATTTCGTGCTTCAAGGGTGTCCATCTCCTGCGCTGACATTACATCCAGCGCTTCCGCCAATTTCTGCAGTATTTCCTTTTGCTGCGCATTCATTTTCCGTAATTCCCGGCTCTCCCTGCGCAGGTTCTCCGATGACTTCCTGTAAAATAACCATGTTACCAAGGCACTGATCAGTCCACCAAAAACCGTTCCCGTCATGGTTACCAAAACATTGCTTAAAAGCTGCTCTGCCATGAACTATCTTCCCCCAATATCAGGTTTACCATATTATATTTTTCAGGCCTTTGTGCTGTGCGCAGGAAAGACGCGGACGTAAAGTGCAAAAAAGCTCAGGTGTAATCACCTGAGCTTTTGTCATATATCATCTATGGAAGCAGCGGATAAAGGCATGGTATAATCAAAGACATCATACCTATAACAAGAGGGGTGAACTGCTATGGAGGGAATACTCAGTTTTATAAAACAACTGTATTTGCGGATTCAGGAAAATGAAACCACCGCCCGTGGGGCACAACTGAGTTATTTTTTCATTTTGTCCATTTTCCCTTTTCTGATTTTTTTAATTACACTTATCGATTATACGCCGCTGAGCCAACAGCATACCTTAGACCAACTTGCTCTGCTTTTACCTGATAACGCCTTTGCCATTGTGGAACAAATTGTCTCCGAGGTTGAAGCTGCAGATAATTTTACATTACTCTCCCTTGGTATCCTGGGGACCATCTGGACTGCCAGCCGCGGCACCGCCGCCCTAATAAAAAGCCTTAACAAAGCTTATGATATCACGGAAAGCCGATCCTTTTTTGTGCTGAATACCATCGGCATCGCCGCCACCCTGGCTCTGGCCCTGTTAATTCTCTTTACCCTGAGCTTTCTGGTTTTTGGCCAGGTCATCGGAGAACTTGCTTTTCAGTACCTGGGGCTGGAAGGGCTCTTTCAGGCGTTATGGCCCGTACTGCGTTTTTCCATCCCCCTGCTTATCATCTTTGTCAGCTTTACCCTGCTTTTTCTGTATTCCCCCAACTGCCGCCTGCGGCTGCGCCATGTCTACCCCGGCGCCATCTTCTCCACCCTGGCCTGGATAATAGCTTCACAGGCCTTTGCCTTCTATGTCAACAATTTCGGCAACTTTTCCCGCACCTACGGCAGCATTGGTGGTATCATTGTCTTTATGATCTGGCTATATCTCAGCAGCGTGGTGGTTCTGTTGGGAGGGGAAATTAATGCCACTTTATATAACTCGTTTTGCAAATCCAACCAAAAGTCCTGGACTGCCAGCTAAGCTTTTGAACTACGGCCGTTATCGGCCGTTTTTTTTGTCCGTAAGAACTCATAGAGGTGGGAAAAAATAATTTTGAAAATAACAAAGGTGGGCACAGCAATAATTAAGCCCAGCAGCCCCGCCAGATTACCAACCACCAGCAGCAAAACAATAATCACCATGGGGTGCAGATAAAGCTTTTTACCCATGACCTGAGGAGTTATAAACAGGCTCTCAATCTGCTGCACAATAAAAATCACTATAAGAACCTGCAGAGCCATCAGCCCAGAGGTAAAAAGACCCACAATCACCGCCGGTATGGTGGCAATCCAGGGACCGATGTAGGGAATAAAGTTTGTCACCACAGCAAAGAGTGCCAAAATAAGAGCGTGACGGATGCCAATAATCAAAAAGCCGATATACGCCAATACTCCCACAGACATACTGACGATAATCTGACCCTGGATAAAGGAAGCCAGGCCATGGTCAATCTCCCTTAAAATGGTGAGGGCTTCTTCCCGGTATCCTTCCGGAATATGCCGGGTAATGAACCGGTGGAAGCTTTCCCCGTCTTTTAACAAATAAAAAAGTATAATGGGTAGCAGCACAAAAAGGATAACCGCATTGGCTAAAAAGCCCATGGCCGAGGATATTCCCTCCTGAACGCCGGGCAGTGCATTTAGTATGAACTCGGAAACCGATTCGGCTAAATCTTCGATGGAAAACATATCATTGGCCTGAAAGCGCTGAAATAGATAAGTTTCCTCCAGCGCCCCCACCGCGTTAATAGCCTGGTCAAGATAAGCAGGGAAAAAATCAATTAACTCCAACAGCTGCTCATATGCTTCCACTCCTACTGTACCAAATATTAATACCACCAATAAAGCCAGAGTAGCATAAATCATCAGAACAGCCAAAGGCCTGGCCACATTACGACCCTGCAACCAGCTGACAATGGGTCTGAAAAGGTAGTAAAGAATCAGTGCAAATAATGTGGGTAAAAACAACAGCCTGACAAACACCACCAGCGGGATAAAAATAAAAGACACTTCCCGGCCGATATAAATAATACTGAATATTAAAAGAATCCAAACAGCAGCCTTAAAAGCCTTGGTATTCATAAAGTCCACCTGCTCACCCCCTTTACAACTAAGGATAGAGCGTCTGCTCTATCCTTAGTGAAATTCTATTTTTTACTGAACATCTCCAGAAAGATCCGCAAACTTTCACTGACAATGCGGACATAGCCCAGAATATCCTGCGTATTCTCCTGTACCGTACTGGCAGTCTCCACCAGACTGGTATTGACCATATCAACAGAATAGTCAACCTTTTCACCGGTATTTTTCAGGGTGGCAGACAAGGCATGAAGATTATTTATGGTCCCCGGCACCTGTACTTCCAGCAGGTCCTTGTTCATATAAATTGCGGTACTGATTTCATTGATATTTTTCATGGAAGCATTTACGTTAGTAATGGTTTCCTGAATATTTTTCTCATTATCGCTGATACGCTTGTTAATACCAGAAACCAGTTTGTTAATGTTATTTAAGGTGATAACCAAAAATATCCCGGCAACAAACAAGACTAACAGTACAAGAAAAATACCCAAATCCTGCAGCGAAACATACATATTTTAGCTCACCTACTTTATTTCAGTTCTTTATCAACCTTTGCTTTGGCCTCTTTCACCGCATCCTTTACATCTTTCTTTGCTTCCTTGGTGGCTTTTTTAATGTCATCTTTTGCTTCAACCACCGCTTCTTCGATAATCTCTTTTTCCAGTGCTTTCTCTTCTACCTTCTCGCCGATGTTTTCTTTAACGCTTTCAACCTTCTCGGTAAGGTTTTCTTTGATGTCCTGAATTTGCTCCTTGCCTTTGTTAACCGTTTCCGTTGCCTTCTCAGCAATTTCCTTTCTGGTCTCTTTCCCCGCTTTGGGAGCTAACAGAACGCCGGCCGTTACGCCCAGAGCCGCACCTGCTGCCACCCCGGCAGCCACTTTAGCTGCAGCTTCTTTGCGCTCCTGCTTTTTCTTTTCTTCCTTAACTTTTTCCAAATAATCTTTTAACATAAATTTATCCTCCTTATTGTGTTTTAGAAATTCTTATGTGTTACCTACTATTTTATACTATAAACGCCCCAGTTCCTGCAGTTACAGCAACTTGTAAGTTTTCGTTAACTAATTTGTGGACAGAGGGACAGGTTTATTTGTCCATACATTTTTTTCCTTTTGAGACAGTGGGGACCCTCGAGACAAAGGGGACAGGTGTTTTTGTCTCACTGCCGCGGCTTTTGCAAATAGAGGCGTTGTTATTGTCTCTGTACACAAAAGGAGCCTGCATGCAGATACAGCATGCAAGCTCCTCTGAGAACTAACAGGACAAGTTATTCTGCCATCGCTTTGACGGAGTACAAATCGGGGGAAAGCCTCTCCCCTTCAGTACAGGCCACCATGGCGGTGGCGGTCAAATCGTCAATGACGTTTACCGCAGTTCTGGCCATATCCAAAATCCGGTCTATGCCGGCAATGAGGGCAATGCCCTCCACCGGCAGGCCCACTGAACCCAGAACGGTCATCAGCATAATCAGGCCAGCGCCGGGAACCCCTGCAGTACCGATGGATGCCAATACCGCTGTAACGGCAATTAGAATCATTTGTCCGATGGTGAGCTCAATTCCAAACGCATTGGCGATGAAGATAGCCGCAGCGGTCTGATAAAGGGCGGTACCATCCATATTGATGGTGGCACCAATGGGCAGGACAAAGCCGGAGACAGATTTAGAAATGCCTACTTCATTGGCAACCTTAAATGACACAGGCAGCGTCCCGGCACTACTGGTGGTGGTAAAGGCAAAGAGGATAGCCTCTTTAATCTTGCCGATGAAACGTAATGGATTAATTTTGCAGAACAGCCACAAAAAGATGGTGTGCACCACAAAAACATGAATGATGCAGCCCAAATACACCACCAGAATCAATGAAGCAAAGGGGGCCAATACCCCTAAGCCAAAGTTCCCCACAGTCCAGGCCATGAGAGCAAACACACCGATGGGAGCATACGCCAGCACCATATAGACCATTTTAAACATAACTTCAGCGGCCGACTCCAGCGTAGCTTTTACCGCCGCCGATGCTTCCGCAGCCCAGCCCATGGAAATACCAAATACAATGGCAAAGAAAACCACCTGCAGCATAGTTGCGTTGGCCATGGCGTTTACGATATTGGTAGGAATAATATTAAGGACGGTCTCGGTAAAGGGCGGAGGTGTCACCACTTCCACCTGCCCCAGTTCACCTAGCTCCATGCCGATTCCCACGCCGAAAATATTAGCCAATATAAGGCCAATAGTGAGGGCGAAAATACCGGTAATATAATAAAAGAACAGGGTTTTGCCAAAAATTCGCCCCATCTTCATTCCGCCGATTTTAGCCACACCCACCGACAGGGTGGTAAACACCAGCGGAATAACCAACATCTGCAGCAGTCTTAGTAAAATATCACCCAGAAATTTAATCCCGCCAATTGCTTCACCAAACACCGCGCCGGCCACAATGCCCAACACAAAACCGATCAGAATCCTCTCCAAAAGCCCCAGTTTTCTAAGCATAGGTAACCTCCTTTTTTAGATTTCTTTCAGCCCAATTCACCTCCCTTTGTATATATACGCTTCGATTAGTCGAACCATGTCAATTTATTTGTGACAGAGTTCACTTTTATTCCAGACATAAAAAAACAGGCTTTGCAAAGCCTGTTTTTTGTGGAGTGAAAAACCTGCATTTCTTCGCAGAGGCTCCTAAGTGGGACAGTTGACCTGCCTGTCCTCGCAGAGGGTCCCCGTGTCCCATTAGTGTCTAATGGATGATGTTTGGTGGATTTTGATAGTATGGATCTGTTGGCATCTGCGATTCCGGTATATTATCGTCAATGGAAACCACTCTCTCCTCTTCGATGGAGCGGAGGATGGACATTATGACTTTTAGGTCACCGTATTCTATTTCCGGAGTTACACTGATTTCTTCGCTGCCGGTGAGGGCGTTGTGAAAGTTTAGCAGTTCATTGTAAAATCCTTTTTGTACTTCATAGGGGATTTGTTCCGCTCCGCCATCATTATAAGCCACATTTATGGTGCCGGCATCCCTTTCTTCCAGATAAATCATGCCCAGGGCACCATAAATCCGCAGCCCGGTAAGGGGGCGCTGTGCTTCCTGGCCCGCACAGTAGAAAGTAAACTGCCCGGTTACACCGGCGCTAAACTGCAGGTTAGCCTGAATTACCGAATAGGGCGAGAATTCGGCCTGCTGCGGCCGACCCAAAGCATGAACCTTTGTGACTGCACCAAAGATATGCTGCAGCCCGGCAATTTCGTGGACCGCCGCATCTGTTATGGCGCCACCGGGATACTCAGGATGCTGGCGCCATTCCCTGGCCGGGAACTCGTTCTTTACCATTTCCTGCGGAAAATCCATGAAACGGTTATAAATAAAGTGACTGACGTCCCCAATTTTTTTACCGTGGACAAAGTCCCGGATAAGATTTACCTCTTCATTATAGCGATAATGTTCCGCAATCATGATGGGTATTTGCGCATCACGGGCCAGGGTGCGGGCCTGCTTAGCCTGCGACAGGTTCGGGGCCAGCGGCTTTTCACAGATAATACCTTTTTGCTTTTTGGCCCATTTACGGGCAACCGCTTCGGTTATGGTGAAATTAAGTTCAATGGGCACAAGGATATCCACCAGGTCCAATTCATGCGTTTCAATCATTTGCAGGTAGTCAGTGTAGACGTCTCTGTCCTGTAAGTTTAACCGCTTGGCCCACTGCTGTGCTTTGTTTTTATCAATATCGCACAAAGCAGAGATTTGATAGCGGTGGGAAAGTTCCTGGAAAGCAGGATAATGTAAACGTTCAAAAGCCATGCCGGTACCGATAATACCAACTTTCAACTGTTTCAAATTGGACACCTCTCTTCTCTATGTCCGTAGCATGGCTAAATTTGGTTTAAGATATCCGGATTCTACAGAGATATTACAGCGATATTAAAGAACGGATTGGCGACAGGAACAGCATAAGTTTCCGGCGTAAACACAAAAATAAAAGGAAGATTAAATTCCAAGGAGGATTAATATGCAAAAGTTTCAGCTGCAGGATTATCGGTTGGAGCCTGAGGGTAAGATTGCCAAAAGGATGATCTATAAAGATGCTAATGTGATTTGTTTTATCTTAAACATCGCCTCAGGCGCATCTTTGCCCCCGCATACCCACTTTGACTGTACCGTTCTATTACAGGTGCTTACCGGCAAAGCCAGCGTCAATGTGGACGGAAACAGTCTGGCCGCCGCTGAGCAGGATCTGATTCAACTGGATGGCCCGGAAAAGATGTCGGTGGATAATGTGGGTGAGGAAACGCTGGCCCTTTATGTAAGCATCTCACCGGCACCGCCAAACGATCAATATACAAAGGATGCTAATCTATAGCATCCCTAAATGCAAAAAGAGAGCCGTAAGCTCTCTTTTTGTATTTTATTATTGAACGTTAGCTTTTTGCAGTGCTTCGGCAACCGCTTCCATCCATTTTTCGGAACTGCCGGTAGCTCCTGTGAAGATATCAACTTCGGCGCCGTTTGCCTCCACAAACCTGGCGGGCATTTCTTCCACGGCTTCATGGAATTCATCGTAGGTGTAGTCTTCATCTTTGAATTCACCATCGCCGGTAACTTCGGAAAGCTCAACCTCTACAATATCGCCGCCGGATACCGTTACCAAAGCAATGCCCACAGCTCCTCTGTCATCCGGTTGGGAAGCACCCATAAAGGTTCCGTCAAAGGAGCCGTCAAAACCTTCTGCCAAAGCTAAGGCATTGGCCACAGCTTCCATGGCTTTGTTGGAAGTACTGGTAGCTTCGGTGATAAGATCCACCTCACTGGAATTGTTTTCAACAAATGCCGCCTCTAACTCTGCAATGGCAGGTTCCCATGGCTCATAGCGATAGTTTTCATCTTTTGCCACAGCTGTGTTAGCATATTCGGTTAGTACCACTTCAACGATTTCATCATTTTCTATTGTGACCTGCGCTTCAACATATCCCCGGTTAGCAGTGGATATACCGGTGAATGTGCCGTTTTGATACTGGTTTGCTGTGGTCTGCTCGTTATTCTCATTTCCCGGGTTATTTTGATTGTTGTCTCCTTCATTATTACCAGCCCCATCCCCACAACCTACTGCCACCAATGCTACCACCATTAACAGAACTGCAGCCAACAAAACCCTTTTGCTAATAGCTTGTTTCATGATGTCCTCCCTCTTAGAATTGTTAATTTTCCTAAGCAGACAGTGCTACCCTCCCTTGTGAAAGTTATCATTTTCCCTATCCATACACTTCTACTACATGGTGTAGTTTCCTGCCCTGTAAAATTTAACCTTCTTTGAAAAGTTTGTGTCTACAGTATGTCAGGCTGATCTAAAAGGCACACTTGTTCGGTTTACTTGATAGGTTCGCAAAGGCGAAGTCGTGATAAGTTCCTGTACATGGCAAAACACGCCGCGTGGCGTGTTTTATGGAGAACCGTTATTCATAAATGTGGTGAACAGGAACGGCCAGGCCGATAATTTCATCACCTGCAGACTGTGTTGAGGTGGCAAAAATAACGGCTACGGCTTTGCCCGAACTGTCGATGACCGGGCTGCCGCTGCTTCCCCGGTGAATAGGTGCTTTTACCCTGAGCACAGGAGTTTCCCACCCCGTCAACGTTGTTTCTCCAGCTACTTCACCTTTGGCCACGATATGTGAATACCATAATGGGTTGCCAATGACTGTTACTTCGTCTCCCGGACCGGGCTGGGCCTTTGGGTCTGTTTCAATTACCGGCAGGTCCTGGCCCTCAATCTCAATTATGGCCAGATCCACCTGGGGGAAAACGGCGGAAACTGTTCCGGCATAGGGTGGTCCCTGAGGGAAACGGACGGTTATCAGACCTGCATTATCCACCACATGATAATTGGTAATAATCCGGCCGTCTTGTTCAACATTAAAGCCCGTTCCCCCGGAATTACCCACGCTGATCTCCACAACTGCCTCACGTAACTGCTGCATTTGTTGATCCTGCACCAACTCCCGTGACCTGTGGACAAAATCCAGAGAGGGCAGAGTATAAACTGCCAGGAGTTGATTTAAAGCCAGGGCCAGATAAGCCAGCACGGTAAGTATAACCAATAGCTTGAATACTTTTTGCCCCAGGCCTCTGTTTTTTGCCGGCTCATCATCCTGAGCATATTTATTATTCAGTTCGCGTATTAGTTCTTCATCCAGGTCTTGACCGGTTTTACCTTTGGCTTTAACTTTCCAGAACTCCTGCTCTTTTTTCATCTGTTTCTCCGATTTCCTTCAATTTAAGATCTGGCAATACTGCATAAGTGCCCGCCTTTTCTTTGCCTGCAGTCCGGTTTCAGCGGACAGGAATCGCAGCCTTCCTCGTTAATTTCCCGCATGGGTTTTTGCCCCAGTTTCACCACAAAAGAAACAGATTTAAGAGGAGACATTAGCATAGAACCTGAAAGCTTTACTCCCAGCGTTTCTGCCGCGCTGCCCAGTTGGTCAAAGATCATTTTTTGGCCGCCCACATCCCAGCAGCCATAACCGGGGCTGAATCTGCGGGTGATATAAGAATATTGCTGCTTTGCCTCTTTAACGATGACTTCATTTAAACGATCTGCCACAGCTTCTACCGCCACTGAACCTATGGCATCCAGCACCACGGCGCGCAGGTTGTCACCTTTGGCAAACAGCCTCTGCACTTCTGTTTCCAGTTCGCTGCCCACGGTAACCAGGCCCACAGCCAGGGAATCTGCATCGGCAAAGATCTCTTCTGAGCGGTACAAAATAGCCGGCGACAGTTTATAGATCCCACGGCAGCATAAGAGGGGTAAGGCCCGCTCCCGTTCCTGCCGCATAACTTTTAACACCCTTTTGTTTACCGGTGCCTTTTTTGCCGGTTCATAGCCCAGAAAGGTCAGGATATTTTCTTCATTTAGAGTAATATCACTTGTTTTCCAGACCATCAAGATGTTATCCTCCCTTTTGGGTGTGCCGGTCTTTTCTTTCAACACGGGCAACAGAGATTGGAAAACTTATGCATCATTATAACACAGCAATAGAATTACTTAAAATAAAGTCCCGCTCTTTTTGCTTTAGTTTGCTATTAATAATATGCTAATTCTCTAAATTTTTCAGGCGAAATAACAGACTGATTTGATCTAAAAAGGCTGCCTAAGAACGGCAGCCTTTTTGCTAGAACTTTGCTTTTGGTTTCAGCACTTAGGTTTTGCTTATTGCTTTGCACGTTTTAAAGCATTCTCCACTGCTTTAATCAGTGTCCTGCTGGATACGGTAGCTCCGGAGACGGCGTCTACATTCAATGTCTGCTCTTCCACAACTCTGTCCAGAACCTCTTCTGCATCACGGGACGGTTGGTTATCCCTGTTTTGCACCACGATAGTCTCCACAACTTCACCATCCGCTACCACCACATCAACAACGAAGTTAAAAGCGCCGTAGGTGAACGTTCCCCGATGCGTTCCGTCCGGAACCCGGGAAAAATCAACGGTATCTTCCGGAGCACTGACACCATCCGGATCCGGGCCCTGAGCGCAGCCAAACAGCACAAAAGAAAGCGCAAATAACACTACTATCAATGCCCGGCGTTTATTTGTTTTTTTCATTATGATCATCCTTTCTACGTTGAAAAGAAGGCAAGCCTTATACAAAATATGCGAAGAAGAATACAGATAGAAGATGTCTGATAATTTAGTAGGTTTGAATTCGCTGCGTATACTCTAAAACCCTTTTTTTATCTCTTAATAAAAACTAACAATTAAAAACACTTTAGATACATGGTATGCAGGCGTTTTATTTATGGGCCAGGTAACAGCATAGAATTGGCAAAAATCCTGGCAAACCCGGGATTTGAACCTAGTTCAATAAACTTAACTTTCTTAGCCAGTTGGGCCGCCCGGTGATATTCTTCGCTTGAAATCAGGGCCAGCTTAGCACCTGCACCCGCTGCATTACCTACCATGGTAACCCGGTCTTCCAGCTCCCCGGGAATCAGGCCGATTATGCAGGCGCTTCTGGGATTTAAATAATTCCCAAAGGCTCCAGCCAAAAGCACTTCATCAATCTCATCGTAGCCGATACCGCTATTGTTCATCAATATACGGATTCCTGCCGCCATAGCTCCCTTTGCCAACTGCAGCTCCCGGATATCTTTTTGTGTGACCATAATCCTTTTGCCGTCCGGATCCTGGGCCACCAGAAAGGCCCAACTCCCGTCATGCTCGATAAGGCGTTCTTTTAGTTTTTGTCCTGTGGGATTGGTAACCTTGTCTGGTTCAACAAACTTTCCCCGTTTCGTTATCAGGCCCGCTTCCAGAAGGCCTGCCACCGTATCCAGTAATGCGGAGCCACAAATCCCCAGCGGACTCACATTGTCAATAACAGAGAACTGCAAGTCATCGCTAAAAGTTACATGGTCAATGGCCCCGGACGCGCCGCGCATACCGCAACTAATCTGAGCTCCTTCAAATGCAGGGCCCGCCGCTGTGGAACAGGCAAACAGGCTATCTTTGTTTCCTAACACCAGTTCTCCATTGGTGCCAATATCAATGACCAGTTTGCTCTTTTCACTTCGGTCCAGTTCTGTGGCCAAGAGAACCCCGACGGTATCCGCCCCTACAAAACCTGCGATATTAGGCAGCATAAAGACTTTACCCGCCGGGTTAATTTCCAGACCCAGTTTAGCAGGTTCTGCCTCCACCGGCTCACTGACGGCAGCAACATAAGGGGAAAGTGCCACCTGCCGGGGATGAATACCTAAAAATAAGTGATGCATGCAGGTATTTCCCACCACTGTCAATGTATAAATGTCTTCTCTTTTTATTTTTGCCTGTTCAACGGCTTGGCCGATTAGGGTATTTAGAGCTTCGGTTACCGCGGTATGCAATTGCGCCAAACCATGTTCATTCTGATTTGCATAGGTGATGCGGGAAATAACATCGCCACCAAAACGAGTCTGTGGATTCAGGGCAGAAACCACCGCCAGCTCCCGACCGGTGTATAAATCGATGAGAAAGCCCACAATGGTCGTGGTCCCGATATCAAAAGCCATACCCAGCAAATTATCGCCGGTATTACCCGGCTCCAGCCCAAGCAGCTCCTTTTCGTGAACTATGGCCGTTACTTTAAATTTATCCTTGCGCAACACAACGGGCAGCTTCTGCAGAACGGAAAAATGTGTTTTTGTCACAGAAATGCCCTGTTGTGCCAGGCTGTCTTTAATTCGCTGCAGATCCGGCCGGTGATCTTCCAAACCTGGCTTATCAACTTCTAGATATCGTTTTGTGAGCTGAGGCATGATCTGTGCTTTGCCCCCCGAAGTCGACAGCAATATCTGATGCTGCATATTCTTCTCAGCTAACAGCTCTACTGTGGTGGGCCCTGACACTTCTACCAGGCATGCTAACCGGATTCCCTCTGCCAATTCATCAGCTTGCAACAGGGCTGTTTCCTGCTCATGCACCGCATCGCCACCGGACACAATACGAACGCGGCATTTACCGCACTTTCCTCTGCCTCCGCAGGGGAAATCGAAATTGATCCCCGCTGCATGTATTACCTCTTTTAACGTGCTGCCTTCTACAGCCTCAACTTCCCGGCCTTCGGCAGGAAAACAACCTTCTGGTTTGCCATAATATCACCTTCCATAATCGTAAAAAAGCGCCTTACCACATCCGGGCAAGGCACTTATTGCTACTGGCTGATACCCTGCAGCTTTATATAGGGTGACTTTCGACGCGCTCCCTGCAATTTAATATGTTTCTGCAAAAATTTCAAAGAATGATTGAGGATGGATGCATGCCGGGCACTCCTGGGGAGCCTCCTGCCCCTCATGTATATAGCCGCAATTGCCGCATTTCCACTGGGTATCGGCAGCTTTTTTGAATACCTGATCGTTTTCAATATTTGCTGCCAGCTTGGCAAATCGTGTTTCGTGTCTCTTTTCCGCCGAAGCAATCATACGGAAGGTGGTGGCAATTTCGGCAAACCCTTCTTCCTCGGCTACCCGGGCAAATTCAGGATACAAATCCGCCCACTCTTCGTTTTCACCATCAGCTGCAGCTTGCAGGTTTTCCAATGTGGTACCCTGTGCCACCGGATATTCGGCAGTGATTTGTACAGTGGACGGCAGTTCACCCAAACCAGCCAACAGGTATTTATAAAATCTTTTGGCATGGGCCAGTTCATTTTCTGCAGTTTCTATAAAAATGTTGCGGATTTGTTTATAGCCTTCCTTGTCCGCTACCGAAGCATAGTATGTGTAGCGGCTGCGTGCCTGTGATTCACCGGCAAATGATTTCAACAGATTTGACGCAGTTTTTGTACCTACCAGACTTTTCATAATTTATTCCTCCCGTTTCTTTGTTTTTATTTCCCAAGGCAGCCAGGGCAGGTTCCTTGGAAATAAACCTTTTTTACTTCGATATTAAACCCTTTTAAATCAGAGGTAACAATGGCTGCGTCGTCTACAATAAAATCATATATTTTTTTGCACTGCACGCATTTAAAATGTCCATGAGACGCTGTATCGGCATCAAAGCGGGTTTCCTGCTCTTCCACATTGATTCGTCTGACCAGACCGGCTTCTTGAAAAAGTTTAAGAGTGTTATACACTGTGGTTTTGGACAGGGTGGGCACTTCCTTCACCAACTCACTGTATATTTCATCAACTGTGGGATGGTTTTTCCTCGAACGCAGAAAATCTAATATTTTTAGGCGATGAAACGACGGTTTAATACCGCTGTTTTGCAGAATATCACTTTCCATGGATTCATCCCCCTGTGGAAATGTAATGATTTCAATATTGTAATGATTACATTTTAATATTTTAAGCTTGCTCTGTCAACTCCTCGCGGGCGGTGCAAGGAAAGGTTAATAAATAAAATCAGCTCAGGGATGACCTGAGCCGAAGATGTTATGCCAGATTTTGCTCCAGTGGGAAAACAGCTTCCACCAGTGTCCCCTCACCGGGCCGGGAATCTATACTCAACCGACCTCCGCCATGCCGCGCCCGAGCACTCATGTTTTTAAGACCCTGGCCTTGGCCAGCCATATCAACATTAAAACCGTGACCATTATCCCGCACCCGCAGAATCACCACATCTCCATCCTGTGCAAGAGAAACATCCACCCTGTGGGCGCCGGCATGCTTTTGCACATTGGCCAGCGCTTCCTGCACAATGCGATATACCGCCACTTCCTGCTCCGGGGTCAGGCCGCCGTTGTATTCCAAAGACACATCCACAGCCAACTGCTGCCGGCGGGCAAACAGGTCGGCATGAAGCTCAAGCGCTTCCACCAACCCCTGCTCCTCCAGCGGTGAAGGTGTGAGCTCCATAATCAGCCGGCGCAATTCTTTCATGGTGGCCTGGGTGGTTTCTTCCAGGTGGTTGATAATTTCAGCCTCCTGGCCCTCCTTACCAACCATCCGACGCAGGGAATGCAGTGAAAAAACGATGCCATGGATTCCCTGGGAAATAGAATCATGCAGCTCCCGGGCCATGCGGTTTTGCGCTTCCGCCACCGCCAGGTTGCGCCCCGCTTCTTCCAACAGCTGATTCTTTTCCGCCAATTCAGCCAGGTAGCGGTTCTCCATTTCCAGGGTCTGAACTTGCTGCCGGTCTTTTTCGAAACGATAATTAACATAGCTTACTGTTCCACCAAAAATAATTCCTAAAATTAGTCCGGGTAGGGCTAAACGGCGCATTTCTTCCACGATATGACCTTCGCCGATTATAATGCTGGCCACAAAGGATATCCCTGTCACCATGGTGGCCACCACCACAAATGTAAGCACATTGCGATGCGCATCTTCCTTTATGCCCCTGACCAGCAGATATTGTTCCAGATACGCACCTACCAAGCCTACCGTTCCGGCAATTATTCCCAAGAGCAGTGTCATTCCCGGGACTAAAACCATGGTCGGATAATCCACTGTACCTAACCAGGAAATAGCAGCTCCGGCTACCAAACCAAAAGATGCTCCTGCGATAGCGCTGGTACGAAATCCTTTAATCAGCTCTTCTCTATTCAGATTAGATTTTTGTTCATCACTCACCGGTTTCACCGTCCTGCACCAGGCCGTTTTTCATAGCATAAAGCGCCGCCTGGGTACGGCTTTTAACCTGCA